>NZ_VOYL01000019.1:0-54199 GCF_013420295.1 Acinetobacter sp. YH01018 | reverse complement strand
AAAATACAAAATAATTCGGTAATATGATCCATCGAGAAGCCTTGTTTTATAACATTTTGTATTGAGAACCAATATGTTATAAATTCAGGGCTTTTTTTCTACTCTTTTTTATATCGAACTCAGGTTAAGTAGAAAAACCTTTTATCTTAATCGGTTACGCCTAAGTTTGATGAATTGCGGATTATGACTTTATTTCATATAGTTAGCATTAATGAAGATAATTGATCTGTATGTCATGAAAACTCAATTTAAAGCCTTATTCAGTGCAGCATTGCTTGCTACCGGCATGGCTTTTACTGCAACTTCTGCTCAGGCGGCAGAACGTGAATTTTTAAATGTATCTTATGATGCAACGCGTGAATTTTATGAAGAATTCAACAAGTCTTTTGGTACTTACTGGAAAGAACGTACCGGCCGTACTGTCAATTTTAAACAGTCGCATGGTGGTTCAGGTAAACAGGCACGTTCCGTAGTGGATGGCCTAAAAGGCGATGTGGTGACTCTGGCTCTGGCCAATGATATTGAAGAAATCGTCAAGTCCGGCCAGATTCAACCGGGTTGGCAAAAAGAGTTCCCGCATAACTCTGCGCCTTATACTTCCACCATCGTGTTTATGGTGCGTAAAGGTAATCCAAAGCATATTAAAGACTGGTCTGACTTAACCAAACCAGGCGTACAGATTATTACTCCGAACCCGAAAACAGGTGGTTTACCACGCTGGGTATACTTGTCGGCTTGGGGGTATGCGCTGAAACAACCGGGGAGTAATGAGGCCAAAGCCAAAGACTTTGTCGGTAAAATGTACCACAACGTTAAAGTGATGGACTCGGCTGCACGTGCTTCAATGACGACTTTCGCGGAACGTGGTATTGGTGATGTGTTATTGACCTGGGAAAATGAAGCTCTGGTGACGCAAAAAACTTTGGGCAAAAACAAGTTTGAAATTGTCTATCCATCCATGTCTATTTTAACTGAACCATCAGTTGCTATCGTGGATAAAACCGTCGAGAAAAACGGTAACAAGTGGTTAGCCAAAGGTTATATTAATTACTTGTACTCACCATTGGGTCAGGAAATGGCAGCAAAATACTACTACCGTCCGCGTAACCCGGAAGTGTTAGCAAAATACTCTGCTCAATTCCCTAAACTAAAAACCTTTACCATTGATGAGGTATTTGGTGGTTGGGCTAAAGCACAACAGACCCATTTTGTGAATGGTGCGATTTTTGACCAGATTTATAATAGCAAACGTTAATTTTGCGTGATCTAAAAAGCCAATCATCTGTGATTGGCTTTTTTATTTTGAAGAAGGCATAAATTTAAAAAAGATGAGTGGTAGTTCTCTATTTTTATTGGTTCAGCAAAGTTTGGCAGATTCTAACAAACAATAAAGAGAAGAATTGGGTTTTTAAAAGAATATGCATTCACAGCAAAATTTGGTTCAATATTCCTAAAAACGGTTTTCTCTATGAAAAGTAATATTTCCCTACAAAAAGTCGTTTGGAGCTTTATCAAAACAAGGTAATAATGTGCAGTTACATTTTTCCTAGTATTGATTGAACCCTTATGTCGCATATTTCTGTATTACTTCACGAAACTGTTGATGCCTTGTTGGCAGATCGCAATACAGGAATTTATGTCGATGGGACTTTCGGTCGCGGCGGTCATACCCGTTTATTGCTGTCTAAGTTAGATGAAAATGCACGTGTTTATGCCTTTGATAAAGATCCGCAAGCTTTGCAAACAGCGGCACTTTTGGAACTGGAAGATTCACGTTTCAAGATTATTCATGCCAGCTTTGCCGATTTAAAGCAGGAGCTGGAAGCATTGGGTATTGACCAGGTGGATGGGGTGATGGCGGATTTAGGCGTGTCATCGCCACAATTGGATCAGGCGGAACGTGGCTTTAGTTTTATGAAAGATGGTCCACTGGATATGCGTATGGATAATTCGCAAGGTCCAACGGCGGCCGAGTGGCTGGTGGATATTGAAGAAGAAGCCTTGGCAAATATCATTTTCCAGTATGGTGAAGAACGTTATAGCCGCCGTATTGCCAAAGCCATTAAAGCTGCCGGTTATATTGAAACTACGGCTCAACTGGCAGAAATTGTCAAAGTTGCCCACCCGAAATGGGAAAAAAACAAACATGCGGCAACCCGAACTTTTCAGGCCATCCGTATTGCCATTAATAAAGAATTAGATGATATTGAAGCTTTCTTGCCACAGGCTGTGGAAGTTTTAAAACCCGAGGGACGTTTGGCGGTGATCAGTTTCCATTCACTGGAAGACCGTTTAATTAAACAATTTATTCAAAAAGAATCGACTTTAGCGGAAGATACTAGTTGGGGATTACCACAAAAGCGGGAAGATACCCGTCGTTTAAAGAAAATTTCCCGAGTCCGTGCCAGTGAAGAAGAGGTGAAGGCCAACCCTCGTTCTCGTAGTGCATGGCTTAGAGTTGCAGAGCGCTTAGCTTCAAAAGGCGAATAATGAAAACTGAAGTTGTTGAAAAGAAAACTGACAAAAAACCGATGAAAAAATTCATCAGTTATATCATTTTGCTGATGTTGGTCTTTGTCAGTGCAATCATGGTGGTATTTCAAGTGTTTGAATATCGTCATGACTACCGCGAACTCAGTTCTTTTATGCGGGAAAGGGATGATCTGAATGCAGAGTGGGGTCGTTTGCTGATTGAACAACAAACTTTTGGTGCGACGGCACAGATTGGCACGCGTGCAGTAACGCAATTGCGCATGTATTCGCCTCCTGCAGCACAGACGGTTGTAATTGCTTTACCAATGACTTCAAAAGATAAAAAATAGGGCTAGCTGTAATTATGGTGGACAAAAGAACAACACAGGCAACACGCAAAAAGCAGCAGCCAATTAGTGAGAAAAATGCCCTCAGTGTAGACATGTGGCGTTTTTATTTGATGTGGAGCGTGGTTTTACTCTGCTTTTTAGCTCTGGTGAGTCGTGCATTTTATGTGCAGGTGATCAATAAGGACTTTTTACAAAACAAGGCCAATGCCAATATTTTAAGAACTGAAAAAATCAAGGCGATGCGTGGCGTCATCTATGACCGTCATGGTGTACCTCTGGCTATCAGTACGCCAGTGATGAAGGTGGTGATTGATCCGCGTGACTATTTTGAAACCAAAAAACAGTTTGACGAGATTACTGCTGAACTGGCCAAAGATCCCAATAATCGCAAACTGAAACGCCAGTTACCCGATAAAAACCTCAATTTGGATGAGCTTGCTGATGCAGTGGGCATCGACCGTGCCGAGCTGAAAAAGAAAATGAACGACAAACCTCGTTCACGTTATCTGGTGCTGCAAAAAGAAATTCCGCCCCAGCAGGCGGAACTGATTGCCAAGCGTGAGTTCCAGGGGGTTTATACTGAGAAAAACTATAAACGTTACTATCCGCAGCCGCAGCCCAATGCGCAGATTATTGGTTTAACCAATAGTGAAGGCGTGGGGATTGAAGGCCTGGAGATGCAGCTGAATAAGACTTTATCTGGTCATGATGGCGAACAGCAGATTGTGCGTGATAAAAAAGGCAACCGTTTTAAAGATCCTGAAATTATCAAGGAAGTCGAAGCTGGGGAAAATATCACCTTAAGTATCGATTCACGGCTGCAATATATTATGTACCGTGAGTTGACTGCTGCCGGTGTGGCCAATAATGCCCGCTCTGCAACCGCGATTGCGGTAGATGTCAAAACTGGTGAAATTCTGGCCATGACCAGCTGGCCTTCATATAATCCCAACGATAAAAAGAGTCTGGCCAATAAAGATGCCATGCGTAACCGCGGTGCCGTGGACTCGTTTGAGCCGGGTTCTACCATGAAACCGCTGACGGTGGCGATGGCGCTGGAAAGTGGCAAATATACCGCGAACTCTATCGTCAATACTTCGCCGGGCAGTATGCGTATTGGTAACCATACCATCCGTGATACGCATAACTATGGCGCACTGACCCTAGGCGGCATCATCCAGAAATCTTCCAACGTGGGTGTGGCAAAAATTGCCTTGTCACTGCCTTATGCAACTTTACCGACTTTCTATAAACGCGTAGGTTTGGGACAGCGTTCTGCGGTGAAATTCCCCGGTGAAAGTGCGGGTCTGATTTTGCCGCCAAGCAAATGGAATGTTTCGGAAGTGGGCACCATGGCCTATGGCTATGGCTTGAATGCGACGGTACTGCAAATTGCCGATGCTTATGCCATGATTGCCAATAAAGGGGTCAAAGTCCCTTTAAGCTTATATAAATTAGAACAGCCACCGAAAGGCGAACAGATTATTGATGCAAAAATTGCCGATCAGGTTTTGCTGATGATGGAAGCTGTGACCTTGCCGGGTGGTACAGCACAACAGGCGAATATTCCAGGTTATCGTGTGGCAGGTAAGACCGGTACTGCGCATAAATTGCGTGCAGACCGTAAAGGTTATTCAGATAGTGAGTACCGTGCGCTGTTTGCCGGTATGGCACCGGTCAGTGATCCGCGTTTGGCGATGGTCATTGTGGTGGAAAACCCGAAAGGACAATATTACGGCGGTTTGGTGGCCGCGCCAGTGTTTGCACGTGTGATGCAGGAATCCTTACGTTTGATGAACGTGCCTTTAGATAAACCTTTAGATACTCCCAAAATCCAGTAACAGGTGATAAATGTCGATTACATTTCAAGATATCTACCATACTGAGAAAACCGCTGGATGGATGAGCAAGCCATTCACTGGCTTTAGTTTAGATAGTCGTAAAGTTGACGCAGGGCAAATTTTTATTGCCCTGACTAGTTTTTCTCAGCCTGAAAAAACCTTGCAGTTTGCCCAATCGGCTTTGGCAAGGGGGGCTCTGGCTGTGGTCAGCGAAACAGAGTTAGGTCTGGAAAATAGTATAGTGGTAGCGAATGTCCGTCATTTGATGGGACAGTGGCAAAAACAGTATTTACAAGCGACCAAAGCTGTAAATGCCGCGCGCATTATTGCAGTGACAGGAACCAACGGTAAAACCACCATCTCGCGTTTAATTGCTGAACTGCTGATGTTGCAAGGCAAGAAATGCGCCGTGATGGGAACCACCGGTAACGGTATTTTACCGAATCTGGAAGCCTCTACGCATACTACGCTGGATGCTTTGCAGCTGCAAAATGCCTTACATGAATATGCGCAGGTCGGTGCTGAATTTGCAGCGATTGAAGCCAGCTCGCATGGTCTGGAACAGGGGCGTTTAAATGGCTGTGATATCGAAATTGCGGCATATAGTAACTTGAGTCGCGATCATCTGGATTATCACGGAACGCTTGAAGCTTATGCTGAAGCCAAGTCGCGATTATTCAAATTTTTGACTTTGAAAGTAGCTATTATCAACATTGATGATGAACATGCACAGATCATGATTGACGCTGCCCAATCAAATCCGACCCAACCGAAAATCCTTACTTACTCAACCACTCAGACAGCTGACTATCAGGTTGAAAATATTCAATATAGTTTAAACGGTGCCTACTTTAAACTGATCACTGCGGATGGTGAATTTGAAGTCAATAGCCCATTGCTGGGTCATTTTAACGTAGAAAATCTTGTAGCAAGTCTGATTGCTGCACAGCAGGCTGGCTTTAAGCTGACTGATTTGATTGCAGTTGCAGCACAACTGAAAGGTGCGCCGGGTCGTATGCAGGTCATTCGTGATGGCGAGCGCCTGTTTGTAGTGGATTATGCCCATACGCCAGATGCCCTGATTCAGGTACTGACCACCTTAAAACGCCATGTAGCGAAAAATTTATGGGCAGTCTTTGGCTGTGGTGGCGACCGTGACCGTGGCAAGCGTCCGCTAATGACACAAGCTGCCCTGGACCATGCCAATGTCGTGCTGATCACTTCAGATAATCCGCGCACCGAAGACCCAGAACAGATTTTTGCCGACATGAAAGCCGGAATTGATTTTTCAGCACATCGCGTGCATGAAATTCATGACCGCCGTGAAGCGATCAAATTTGCAGTGAAACAGGCTCAGGCAGGTGATATTGTGGTCATTGCCGGTAAGGGGCATGAAAACTATCAGGAAATTGATGGCGTACGTCATTGGTTCGATGATGTGGTTGAAGTGCAGGCGGCCATTGATGCACAGCATCACTCACCAGATTCAGCTTATCCTGTGCAATAGGAAACCATCATGCATACATCAACTACCAGTACAGTACCTTTAGAACCGTGGACAGCCGTACAGCTTGCTGAAGCCACCCAGGGTTACTGGTTGAATGAGAAAGTGCCTCAAGGCGCAATCAAACGGATTTTGACCGATTCACGCTTTGCGGAAAAAGGCGATGCTTTTCTTGCCCTGCAAGGTGAACGTTTTGATGCGCATGATTTTGTTGCCCAAGTGGCGGCTAAGGGCTGTGAAATCGCAATTGTTAGCCATCCGGTGGATGCTGATATCTGTCAGCTTGTGGTTGCCGATACCCGTCTGGCATTGGGACAGTTCGGGGCTTATCGCCGTGCGCAAAATTCACAATTGAAAGTGATTGCCCTAACCGGCAGTAGTGGTAAAACCACCACCAAGGAAATGCTCGGCAGTATCTTGTCACGTCTGGCACCAACCCTCATTACCCGTGGCAACCTGAATAACGATTTGGGCGTACCGATGATGATGCTTGAGCTACGTGCTGAACATCAGTATGCAGTGATGGAATTGGGTGCCAGCCATCAGGGTGAAATTGATTACACCTCAAATCTGGTACAACCGCATGTGGCTGGGATTATCAATATTGGTACTGCACATTTAGGTGAGTTTGGCGGACGCGATGGTATCTGTCGGGCAAAATCGGAAATTTATCGTCATATTGATAAAGCAGGCACCTCAATTGTTCCTGCGGCAGATGATTTTACCGATACGATTCGCCAAGCGGTGCAAACTGAGAAGGTATTGAGTTTTGGTCAAGGTGGGGATGTATATGCAACAGACATCGAATTGCAAGCACAATCTTCCCGCTTTACGTTAAATACCCCGCAAGGTGTGCGTCAGATCAATCTGCCATTTGCTGGTGAACACAATGTGCAGAATGCCACTGCCGCCGCTGCTTTTGCCTTGGCGATTGGTGTTGCGCTGGATGATATTGTGACCGGTTTGGAGCAGGCGAAAGGCGCGAAAGGCCGTTTGAACTTTATTCATACCGCAAAACATCTGTTTATTGATGATACGTACAATGCCAACCCGACGTCCATGCGCGCTGCAGCCGAAGTGCTGGCGCAGCAGGAAGGCGTTAAAGTGATGGTAATTGGTGATATAGGCGAATTAGGTGCAAGTGCTGCACAGCAACACTATATGCTGGGGCGTGACCTGGTTTCGGTACCGGGAGTTCACTTCGTGGTTGCTGTGGGTGAATTTGCTCCGGCTACCCAGGAAGGGGCACGCAGTACCCAGTATGGCAAAAAACTGCAGGCCTTCCTGACCCAGGCACAAGCCCTTCCTTTCTTACTTAGTTTAATTGAAACGCATCAACCTCAATCCATGAGTTTCCTGTTTAAAGGTTCTCGCTATACCCACATGGAAACATTGATGGCTGATTTGATGGAGAAACTCTAAATGCTGTTATGGCTATTTGAACATTTGGCGGGCTTTGACAGCACGTTTCAGGTGGTTCGTTATTTAACTTTACGTGCTTTGCTCAGTGTCTTAACCGCATTGACCATTGGACTGGTTTTGGGTCCGGTGATGATCCGTAAGCTCCAGGCTTTAAAATACGGGCAGGCGGTAAGTTCTTTTGCTCCTGAAAATCATGCCAAAAAAATGGGAACCCCAACCATGGGCGGGATTCTGGTCCTGCTGTCGATTGGTATTTCAACCTTGTTATGGGCAGATTTATCTAATCCTTATGTCTGGATTGTACTGGGCGTGATGGTGATTTTTGGTGCTGTCGGCTGGGCAGATGACTGGATCAAGGTACGTTATAAAGACAATGCCGGTCTGCCTGCACGAAAAAAATTCTTCTGGACTTCAGTGGCTTCTTTGGGTGCCGGTATTGCCTTGTATGTGATTGCGACCCAGCAGGCCAATCCTGTGCATACCAGCAATATGCTGGATCTGTTGATTCCTTTCTTTAAAAATCTGACCATTCCATTATCCGCTATTCCTTTAGGGATTGGTTTTATTATCTTTACCTATCTGGTGATTAACGGTGCATCCAATGCGGTAAACCTGACTGATGGTCTGGATGGTCTGGCGATTATGCCGATTGTTCTGGTTGCTGCCGGTTTGGGGGTATTTGCCTATCTGGCCGGAGATGTCCGCTTTGCCAATTATCTGCATATCCCTTATGTAAAATATTCTTCTGAACTGGTGGTGATCTGTGCAGCTATGATTGGTGCCGGTTTGGCTTTCCTGTGGTATAACGCACATCCTGCGCAAGTATTTATGGGCGATGTTGGCGCACTCTCGTTAGGCGCAATGCTGGGTACGATTGCAGTCATGGTTCGTCAGGAAATCGTGTTTGCGATTATGGGCGGGGTCTTTGTAGTAGAAGCCATTTCGGTGTTCCTGCAAATTGGCTCGCTACGGATGCGTAACAAACGTGTCTTCCTGATGGCGCCACTACATCATCATTATGAGAAAAAAGGTTGGCGTGAAACCCAGGTGGTAATTCGTTTCTGGATTATTACGATTATGCTGGTAGTTTTAGGCTTAATGACCTTAAAATTGCGTTAAGCAAATATTCGAAAAAAGCTGGCATTTGCTCCCACATCTGCCGGCTTTTTTATCGCCTGATTTCAGGCATTGGAGAAAAATATGAATCTGCTGATGTGTCCTGTCTGTCATGAAGTATTGAAACTGACTGGAAAAACATGGCGCTGTGTGAATAATCACAGTTATGACGTGGCCAAACAAGGCTATGTGAACCTGCATGTAGTGCAGCATAAGCACAGTAAGAATCCGGGTGATACACCTGAGTCGGTACAGGCGCGTCGTGCATTTTTAAGTGCCGGTTTTTATGCGCCTTTACAGCAGGCAGTGGTGAAAAAAATTCGTGAATTACGCATTGAAAATCTGCTGGATATTGGTTGTGGTGAAGGTTATTACACCAGTGCCATGCAGGCTGAAGTGCTGCAATGTGTCGGTGTGGATATTGCTAAAAATGCGGTTCAGGTGGCTGCAAAGCTCAATAAAAATATGACTTGGGTGGTAGGAACCGGAGCGACCTTACCGGTACTGGATGCTTCGATTGATTTATGTACAAGTCTGTTTAGTCCGATTCCGAAACCGGAAATATTACGGGTACTGAAACCGCATGCCTGTCTGATGGTGGTGACCCCGGCGGAAGAGCATTTATATGCCATGCGTGAGGCACTTTTTGCAGAAGTAAATCCGCATGAACCGCATAAATTTGTTACTCAGCTGCAAGATGCCTTTGAGCTGGTGGAGGAAAGTGTGGTAGATGCTCCCCTTACTTTGTCACAAGCGGATTTAAAGCATCTAATTGCCATGACGCCTTATGCCTATAAAGCCAAGCCAGAGCGACGTCAGGTGTTAGAGCAGAAAGATCAGTTTGAGTTAAAGGCCCAATTTCAGATTTATTTATTTAAAAAGAAATAAGCTCCATAAAAAAACTCCCTCAAATGAGGGAGTTTTTTTATCTGTCTAAAATTTTATTGAAATACATCAATCAGATTATCCAGCGCATCCGGTTTGCTGTTTTGTTTTTGCATATCTGGAGGATTTGCATTATTTGGAACCAGGATTTCTTCTCCGGGCAAGTCGTCAAAGTCGCTTTCCGGTGCCCGCACTGGGGCAGCAGGTGCCGGACGGTACAATGGACGAGCCAAAGGTGGAGAGGAGCGATCTGTCTGGACGGGTTCACCTATAGTAATCGTCTGGTTACGATTGGCTGGTGCTTTGGCATTTTTGTCAAAATGTACCCAGGCTGCTGGTGTACCTTTTAAGGCATTGCCCATAAAGTTGGTCCAGATTGGCAAGGCCGCAACACCACCGTATTCACGACGGCCTAGTGTAGTTGGTTGGTCAAAACCAACCCATGCTACAGTCACCAGTTTGCCATTAAACCCTGCAAACCAGGCATCTTTGGCGTCATTGGTGGTTCCTGTTTTACCGCCAATATCATCACGGCCAATTCTGAGTGCGGCACGTCCGGTACCATGCTGAATCACATCACGCAGAATATTGGCCATGTCATATGCCGAGCTTGATTTCAAGATACGCTGTGCCTGACGGTACTGGCTCTTTGTTTCATCCAGCTCAAGTTGGGCCAGCTGTTTTTCTTCTGGCAGCGTCTGATTGGTGACATTAATCACTTCATCATCAGGGGTCACGGGTTCTGCAGATGCAGTTTCTTCATCATTTTGATTGATGCAGGAAATACACGCATATTCCGGATTGCTTTGATAAATCACTTTGCCATAGGCATCTTCAATACGGTCAATAAAATGTGGCTGAATGCGGTAACCGCCATTGGCGAAAGTGGCATAGCCTGTAGCCATTTGAATAGGAAGAACTTGTGGTGTACCTAAGGCAATCGTGTAATTTCGCGGAATCTGATTTTCATGTAAACCAAAATCCATCAGTAATTGTCGGGTACGCTCGATGCCCACCGTTTGCAGCAGGCGAACCGATACCGTATTTCGCGATAAATACAGGGCACGACGTAATGGAATCATGCCAAGATAACGACCATCGGAATTTTTTGGTGACCATTTGCCAATAGTGATCGGACTGTCATTGACCATGCTATAGGGGGTCATACCACGTTCAAGTGCCAATGCATAAACAAAGGGTTTGATGGTCGAACCTGGTTGACGCCAGCCCTGTAAGGCACGGTTGAATTTGGACTGATAAAAATTGTATCCACCAACAATTGCTTCAATTGCGCCATTGTTCGGGTTTAATGCAATCAGCTGGCCTTGTGCTTTAGGAATCTGTACCAGTGCCCAAGAGGTTTTATTGTCATTCGGACGTAAGCGGATAATATCGTTTATTTTTACGATTTGTGCAGCTGTACGCGGAGCAGGACCAATGCTATTGGCATTTCGATAGGGAGCAGCCCAAGACATGCCTGACCAGGGCACAGTCACTGTAGAGCCATCTTGCATCAAAGCTTCAAAAGCATTTTTCTCGACTTTAACCACCTTGGCAGGATAGGTATTGGCATAAGGGATGAAATCGCTCAGTGGTTTGTCATGTGCCTCGGCACCTCTCCAGCCGTGTCGGCGGTCATAGGCTTCGAGACCTTCCTGTACAGACTGTTCTGCGAAGGCCTGACGCTGGCTATTGATCGTGGTATAAACTTTATAGCCAGAATCAATTGCTTGTTCACCAAACTTTTCCACCAATTCTGAACGGACCATTTCACCGACATAGGGATATTTGTTATTGATGCCGCGGTCTGGCATATCGAGGTTAACCGGTTCAGCAATGGCCTGTTTATACTGAGTCTGATTGATATAACCCAACTGCAGCATACGACCCAGAATCCAGTTGCGGCGTTCTAAGGCACGGCTAGGATTGACGACAGGATTGTATTTTGAGGGTGCTTTGGGTAGGCCGGCAATCATGGCCATTTGAGCAATACTGAGCTGATCCAGATTTTTGTTGTAGTAAATTTTTGCAGCTGCAGCAATCCCGTAGGCATTTTTACCCAAGAAGATTTTATTTACGTATAAGGTAAGAATTTCTTCTTTGGTCAGGTTCTGTTCAATTTTGCGTGCCAGAAAAATTTCAGTCAGTTTGCGTTTTAATGTACGTTCAGGGGTTAAATAATAGTTTTTTGCCACTTGCATGGTAATGGTGGAACCACCAGTTTGCACATTGGAGCCGGTGATGGTTTCACTCACCGCACGACCTAAACCTTTAAAACTGATGCCGCTATGTTCAAAGAACGATGAATCTTCTGCAGCAAGAAAAGCAGAGATAAAAGGTTTGGGAATCTGTTTGTATTCCACCGGGACAGATAACTTTCCGCCATACTCGGCAATCAGCTCATTATCTGCACTATATACTTGTAAAGGTTTTAATAATGGCGCCTTTTTTAAGGTGGTCATTTTAGGCAGGGATGGGGCAATATAGAGATACATACCATAAAATCCCATTGGAATTGAGACCAAAACTATAATTATGATCAAAAAAAATGGATGAACATGGCCCGAACAAGATAGCTTTTTCATAACAAGTAAGTTTTAATAAGAGCTAATGGCAAACTAATTGGCGGTCAGTATAGCCTTTACACATACAGATTGTTAGATGAGTTATTGTATCTGTATAAAATTATAGACCATCACTGATTAGTAAGTTACTTTTATTGGGGATAAAAAAATAATAGGAATTATATTGTGCTCAGGTTATATCGTAAGCCGAATAAGGGATTAATAGGAGTAGATATTAGTTCTACTTCTGTTAAATTGTTAGAACTTTCTGTTAAGAGCGGTAACAGGTATTGGGTAGAAAGCTATGCGCTGATTCCTTTGCCTGAAGGTAGTGTTGTTGAAAAAAATATTTTAAATCCCGAAGCAGTGGGTGATGCACTAGAGCGAGCACTCAATCTTGCCAATACTCAATGTACAGCTGCAGCGCTCGCAGTCCCAACTTCACTGGTCATTACCAAAACCATTGAAATGGATGCGGATATGACGGATGACGAACGTGAAGTCCAGATCCGTATGGATGCAGAGCAATATATTCCCTTTCCTCTGGACGAAGCCAGTCTGGATTTTGAAGTATTGCCGGATCGTTTAGCCAATCCGAATCGGGTGAATGTGCTTTTAGTTGCAACGCGTCTTGAAAATGTAGAAGCACGTGCTGAAGTGCTGGAACTGGCTAACCTGACACCAAAAATTGCCGATGTTGAAAGTTTTGCGCTAGAAAATGCCTATCAAGTGTTTTCCGATACTTTACCAATAGGTGTGAATACGGTGGGTATTTTGGATATTGGTCATACCATGACGACCTTATCTGTCATGCAAAATAATAAAGTGATTTATACTAGAGAACAGGTGTTTGGCGGTAAACAGCTGACTCAAGAAATTCAAAATCGTTATGGTCTGTCTTTTGAAGAAGCGGGCCGTGCCAAGAAAACCCGTTCATTGCCCGATGACTATGATGTTGAAGTCTTAGAGCCGTTCTTGGAAGCTGTAGTTCAGCAAGCAGCAAGATCACTGCAGTTCTTCTTCTCGTCCTCACAGTTTAATGAGATTGACCACATTTTATTGGCTGGGGGAAATGCCAATATTCCAGGGCTCGCGAAATTACTACAACAAAAACTGGGTTATCGCGTCACGATTGCCAACCCATTTTTACAAATGGGGTTTTCTCCACAAATCGATATTAAAAAAATAGAGAACGATGCTTCCTCGCTCATGGTGGCATGTGGTTTGGCATTGAGGAGTTTTGATTAATGGCAAGAATTAACTTACTTCCTTGGCGTGATGAGCTAAGAGAAAAACGAAAAAAAGAATTTATCGCCATTTGTATTGGGGCGGCATTCATTGGTGCTTTGGCGGTTACATCATCATGGTTTTATTATGATCATAAACTTGAAGACCAGGAACAGGCCAATCAGCTGATTACCAGTACCAACCAGAATCTTGATGTGCAATTAAAATCTTTAGAAGGTTTGGAAGCGCAGCGCAATGCCATTGTTGAGCGCATGAAGTTGATTCAGGGTCTGCAAGGGCAACGTCCGATTGCAGTACGTCTGATTGATGAACTGGTACGGGTTACACCAGGTAATTTATATATTACCAAATTTGTGCGTACTGGCGACAAATTCACCATTGAAGGCAGAGCTGAAAGTCCAAATACCGTTGCAGAGTTTTTGCGTAATCTGGAGGCATCTGCCTGGTATCGCAATGCTTTCATGAATTCTTTTTTAGCGGTTGAAGAGCAAAAAGATAAAGCACCAAGTTCCGTGATTCCACGTATTGAAGAGGGTTATGGTTCATTTGTGGTGACTGCCGACTTGGATGAAATCGCCCAGCCTGCTGCACCAGAAACACAACAACAAGCAGCATCCAATATAGCTAATTCAACCGTGGAGGCAGCCAAATGAGTCTCGATGAATTTGATGAATTAAATCCAAATGAAGCTGTGGTGCGTAAAAAGAAAATGACGCTGGATAAGTTTCTTCAGCAGTTCAATACCTTAGATCCAAATAATTATGGTAGTTGGCCCTTATCCGTCAAAATCACCTGTTGGATTTTGATTGTTGTCATGATTGCTTTTCTCGGGTATTTTGTAACAATTAAAAGTAAATTGGATAATATTTCGAATGCTGCTGCTCAAGAGCAAAACCTGCTTAACGAGTTTCGTGAAAAAGATTCTAAACTTCGCAATTTGCAGTTGTTGCAAGCACAGTTACAGGAAATGGAAGCGAATTTTAATCAGCAATTGGAACAATTGCCTAAAGAAACTGAAATTCCAGGACTGGTTGAAGATATCAACGTGACTGGTGTGAATTCTGGTTTGAAATTTAAAAATATCCGTTTAGAAAATGAAATAAAACAAGAGTTCTTTATTGAACAGCCAATTGTGATTGAGGCAACCGGTGATTATCACGCTTTTGGTTCTTTTGTAAGCGGGATTGCTGCACTGCCACGTATTGTGACTTTGCATGATTTTGAGATTACCGCCTCGGAAAATAAAGAGAAAAAATCTGATATTCCTCAAGTGAATTATAACGTTAAAGCAAAAACATACCGTTATATCGGTGCTGCGGATGCTCAAGCGACAGAAACGCAAGCTGCGAATGCAAATTCAACTGCTACGACTGGAGGGAAATAGTAATGAAAATGCAAAAAATCTCTCTAAGTTTGATGTTGGGCTTGTTGCTGGTCGGTTGTGATTCGCGTATTGATGCGGTGAATGAACAAATGGCCAATATTCGCAATCAGCCTCCATTGCCGATTGAACCTGCACCGGTTTTTCCACCTGTACCGACATTCGATTATGCTGCACACCAGCTTAAAAGTCCTTTTTTACCGAGCTCACTGGCTGCTGAATTAAAAATTATGTCAGGAAAACGTGTCTATCCTAATCTATCACGTCAACTGCAACCTTTAGAAAGCTATGCAATTGAATCCTTGAATATGAAGGGAAGTATGCGTAGCCAGTCTGGACAGATATTGGCATTGATTCAAACCCCGGATGGTGAAATTGAGCGGATACAGCGCGGCAGTTATATGGGCATGAATCATGGTCGTGTGGTCAATATCACGCCTACACAGATTGATCTCGTGGAAATTGTTCCAGATGGGCGAGAAGGATACGTGGAGCGTCCAAGAAGTCTAGTATTAATTGGACCGGCGCCTTAAGTTTAAAAGGAATAAAAATGAATAATAGGTTTAAAGATTTTATATTTGGGGATGGCAATACAATGAACCATTTGTTTCGTCAATTTTCTATGGGTGCTGTTGCGATTGCGATCATGCAGGTTGCAAATGCACAGGTGAGTATGACCAATATTGTACCGATGCAGATTGCAGGCCAAGGTACAGAAATTCGTGTGATATTTAACGGTTTGCCGCCACAACCTCAGGCTTACCAACTAGAGCAGCCTTCACGTCTAATTCTTGATTTTGATAAAGCCCAACAAAATTTAAAACAAAATAGCATTCCCGTTGCAACGAAAGAAGCCACTTCCATCGATGTGAGTTCTGATGCCCAACGTTCACGTTTAACTGTGAATTTGGCTGAAGCGGGTGCTTTTACCACGCGTGTTGAAGGCAATACTTTTATTTTAAAAATTAATTCTGCGGCTGCGAATGCATTTACCTCTCAGCCAATGGTTGTCCAAAAAACTGCGCAAGGTATTTCCAATATTGGTTTCCAGCGCGGCAGTCAGGGTGAAGGTCAAATTGTTGTGGATTTATTGGGGAGTAATACTCCGGTAGATGTACAACAACAGGGCAGTAAAGTGGTGGTGCGAACTCTAGGTAATAAAGTTCCAACGCACTTGGCACGTCGTTTAAATGTCAATGATTTCGCAACTCCAGTATCTACGGTTGATGCTACCAATGACGGCGGCAATGGCATGATTATCATTCAAACTTCTGGCAGCTATGAATATATGGCTTATCAGACGGATAATAAACTGACTATCAGCTTAAAACGACCTGAAGATAAGAATCCGCTTAAACCTAAAGCCGCAAATGCTTATACAGGGAAAAAGATTTCTTTAGATTTTCAGGATATTGAAGTACGTCGTGTCCTTCAGTTGCTGGCTGATTTCACTTCTATCAATATGGTGACTGCCGATAGTGTACAAGGCAATATTACCCTGCGTTTAAAAGATGTACCATGGGATCAGGCCTTAGATATTATTTTAAAAACCAAAAATCTGGATAAGCGCCGTAACGGAAATGTCATCTGGATTGCGCCGGTATCGGAATTGATTAAGGCGGAAGAGGAACAGGCGAAGGCGATAGAGCAAAGTGTAAAATTGGCGCCAATACAGACCGAGTATATGCAACTTAGCTATGCAAAGGTTGCTGATATTGAAAAACTTATTACCCAAACTAAATCTTCAAATAATTCTAATTCTAATTCTAATTCTAATTCTAATTCTAATTCTAATTCTAATTCTGGCAATGGTAATGGTAATAACAATTCTAGTGAAAGTTTATTAAGCTCACGTGGAACTATATCCTCTGATGCACGTACCAATACACTGATTATTAATGATACTGCACAGAATATAGATAAAGTGCGGAAAATGGTGGACTTACTCGATATTCCTGTCAAGCAAGTGATGGTTGAAGCCCGTATTGTTCGTGCTTCCACAGAATTTAGTAAAGAAATGGGCGTGAAGTGGGGTATATTGTCACAAGGCATTAATCAAAATAATGACCTGTTGGTCGGCGGTAGTGATACAACTTTATGGGATTTAAAGACACCGGATGATGATGGTAAATATACGATTCAACGTCCAAACAATCTAAATGTAGATTTAGGAGTCACTACTGCAGGGGCAAGTCGTATAGCATTTGGTTTAATTAGCCTTTCAGATTTTATGCTGGATTTGGAACTTTCTGCATTGCAAGCTGATGGTTATGGTGAAGTGATTTCTACTCCTAAAGTGTTAACAGGTGATAAACAAAAAGCGAAAGTGGCTTCTGGACAACAAATCCCATATCAATCAACTGGAAATGATGGTCAAGCAACAACAGAGTTTAAGGATGCTTTGTTAAGTTTGGAAGTTACTCCAAGTATTACGCCAGATGGCAAAATACATATGAATTTGGATATCAATAGTGATTCAGCAGGTCAAATCACCCCTGATGGTAATATTGCTATTAATAAAAATTTTATTAACACAAATGTATTAGTCAATAATGGAGAAACTGTAGTCCTAGGGGGAATTTTTGAACAGGAGTCCAGTAATAAGCAAGCCAAAGTACCATTCTTGGGTGATATTCCTTACGTAGGCCGTTTATTCCGTAAAGATGTGAAGTCGGATAACAAGCGAGAGCTACTGATTTTTGTTACACCACGAATTGTTAATGACAGTGTTTCAAGAAATCATTAATATATTTTAAATTTAGCAAAATAAATAGGTGACTCCTTGCCAAGCAATGAGTTTGAAACCCTGCCAAATGTCTATTTGGTAGGGCCAATGGGGGCTGGGAAAACAACTGTTGGTCGTCATTTAGCGGAACTGTTGGGGCGAGAGTTTCTTGATAGTGATCAGGAAATTGAGCGTAAAACAGGGGCGACAATCCCTTGGATCTTTGAAAAAGAAGGTGAAAAGGGATTTCGTAACCGTGAAACAATGGTGATTGATGAACTCACAGCCCGTTCACACTTGGTTGTTGCAACCGGTGGTGGCGCAGTGACCCAGTTGCCTAATCGCGAATTTTTAAAACAACGTGGAATTGTTGTTTACCTCTATACTCCTGTTGAAATCCAGTTACAGCGCACTTACCGGGATAAAAACCGTCCTTTACTGCAAGTTGAAAATCCTGAACAAAAGTTACGTGATTTATTGGCAGTTCGTGATCCTTTATATCGTGAAATTGCAGATTATATTATTGAAACAAATCAGGGTGCTGCTCGAGATTTGGCGCAAAAAATCTTACAAATGATTGTTTCTGAAGAAACAAAGCTAGTCTAATTAACGGTTTTAATTTCATGCAAACTTTACATGTTGAACTCGGTGATCGCCGTTATCCTATCTTTATTGGCAGTGATTTGGATACTCAATCATTGCTTGAGCCGTATATTCGCGGAAAACAGGTCATGCTGGTCACCAATACCACGGTTGCGCCTTTGTATCTGGAACATTATGTGACTGCAATCGAGCATTTGGGAAAAACAGTCGCAACATGTATTTTGCCTGATGGTGAGCAATATAAAAATATTGAACACTTGAACCTGATTTTTGATGCCTTGTTGGAAGCGGGTTTTAACCGTGATGCCACAGTGCTTGCTCTGGGTGGTGGCGTGATTGGGGATATGGCAGGTTTTGCATCTGCTTGTTTTCAGCGTGGCGTTTATTTTATTCAGGTGCCGACAACCCTGCTGTCGCAAGTGGATTCCAGTGTGGGCGGGAAAACTGGGATTAATCATCCACTCGGTAAAAACATGATCGGCGCTTTTCAGCAACCTCAGGTTGTGCTTGCTAATATGTCGCAGCTGTCGACCTTACCCGACCGTGAATTATCTGCGGGTCTGGCAGAAGTAATTAAATATGCCTTGCTGGGAGACCGTGATTTTCTGGTCTGGCTTGAACAAAATATGGATGGTCTGGTCGCGCGAGATGCGCAATTGCTGGCCGAAGCTGTTTATCGTTCCTGTGCCCATAAAGCACGTATTGTGGCGAATGATGAAAAAGAACAGGGCGAACGTGCCTTATTGAATTTAGGTCATACTTTTGGTCATGCAATTGAATCCTATCTGGGTTATGGGGTCTGGCTGCATGGCGAAGCTGTGGCTACCGGTATGGTGATGGCGGCTGATTTGTCACAACGTATGGGCTGGATTTCACTGGAAGATCTGGAACGTACAAAAAAAATCATTCAACGTGCACATTTGCCAGTAAAATGCCCAGCTATTCCACTGCAAGAATTTCTTGGCTATATGGCACATGATAAAAAAGTGCTGAATGGACAATTACGTCTGGTCCTGATGAAATCGCTCGGGCAGGCTGTGATCAGCAAAGAATTTGATGTGGAATTGATGAAACAGGCGATTTTAGCGAATCAAGAAAAGGCATAAATCATGGCAACCTTCCGGACACAATGGCAACGTATTCAAAACTATATCTGGCTGGTGTGTGGGATGGTGTGCCTGTTTGCAGCACTGATTTTTTGGGCGATTACCGACAGTGATGCTTTGGTTGAGGTAGAAAAGTCTGCTGAAACTGAATCTGAACTGCAAATTCAGCCGGAAAAGGTTGCTGCGACCAGCCTGCTGGGTGCGCTTCAGGAAGAGGTGCGCCCTTTACAAATGACTACACGTGTGGTGACTACAGGAAGTTATGAGCCAGAATTTCGTGGCAGCAAATTTATTAATGAGAATAAAAATGCAAGTACCATCGAATTGTTTCGGGTCACTAAAGATGATGTAATTCGAAGCTTTCTGAAAAAACAGGCGAATCGCAACAACTTTTTTTATATTCGTTTGAGTGGCGAGAACCAGATTGAACAATATGTACTTTTTTATGGTATCTATCGAAATAAAGACGAAGCTCAACGTGTATTAGAACAATTACCGCTACAATTTCCCAAGACTGTTCAGCCCAAAGTACAGGATATTGAAAATTATGTTTCTTTAGTCAATGACATGGGCGCAGATGAAATGGGCAGCAATCATAAGTTGTATGCAGTCAATCTCAAATCAGTCCGTTTGCCAAAAGTGGATGAAAGTTTGCTGGTTTTGCCGAAGCCTAAGCCGGCTGCAGCTGAGACTGATCCTAAAAATGCAACCACGACCACCACCGTAACCCGGCGTGATGAACAGGGTAATGTGGTAGATATCCAGCAGTCACATTCAGGTGCGGATATTGCACCGAAACAAGGCGGAAACAAGATTCCGGAAAAAGAAATTAATGACCCATTTAATTAAAAATATAGTTCTAAAATAGAGCAATTTGAGTTATAAAATTATTTATATGCACAAATATAGTGCGAAATATGTTTCTTGAAAATTACTCTAAAGTTAATGAAATTTTAATATTTCTATATTTAAAACATTTAGCACTCTAATTTTTAAATTGGCATATTTTTTGCTTTATTGGTGCATGAATTGAGTTAATGTCCCTGTTTTGGCGCGAAAAGATTCAATGAGTGTGCGAAATTGTCAAATTTACCTGCTTTAAAAGAGTGCGTAAACGAAGCAAAACATTTTTTGCAATTCATCCATGTACAAAGATCAAAATCAGACTATCTTAGACAGGATGAAGAAGTTTTGCTCAACATTGATCTTGATGTGAGTGAATTGGACTAAATCGCAAAGAAGTTATTTGATTGTTAGATGCCCGTTTTATGGGCCATGTTGAAAGAAGGGTACGCTATGCACATGCCATCGCCTAATACTGTAGCTCCCGCTCAAGGTTTATACCAACCGGATGAGTTTAAAGATAACTGTGGTTTCGGTTTAATCGCCCATATGCAGGGTGATGCAAGCCATGATCTCGTTAAAACCGCTATGCACAGCCTTAGCTGCATGACCCACCGTGGTGGTATTGCCGCAGATGGTAAGACAGGGGATGGTTGTGGCCTGCTTTTGGCAATGCCGAAAAAATTCTTCCGTGAAGAAGCCAAAAAACTCAGTGATATCACTTTAAGTGAAATTTTTGCTGTCGGTACGGTATTTTTAAATCTAGATCCGGCGATTGCTGCACATTCTAAACAAGTGCTGGCTAAAGAGATTGAATCTGAAGGCCTTACAGTTTTAGCCTGGCGTGTTATCCCAACCAATAATGATGCGCTTGGTGAAATTGCAATGCAGTCTTTACCTGCATTCGAACAGATTATTGTCAATTGTCCGATGGGTGTGACTGAGGTTGAGTTTAACCGCAAATTGTTCTTGGCACGCCGTCGTGCAGAACAGCAGTTAAGCAATGATCCATCATTCTACGTGACGACTTTGTGTTCTACAGTGATTAGCTATAAAGGCCTAATGATGCCTGAAGCGATTGCTGATTTTTACACCGATTTGGCAGATGAACGCCTGGAATCCCATATTGTGGTGTTCCATCAACGTTTCTCGACCAACACATTACCGCGTTGGCCTTTGGCACAGCCGTTCCGTTATCTTGCGCATAACGGTGAAATCAACACCATTACCGCAAACCGTAACTGGGCTATGGCACGTACACCAAAATTCGAAAACCCGTTATTGCCAGGTTTAACCGATCTTAACCCGATTGTGAACCGTACCGGTTCAGACTCTTCAAGCCTGGATAACATGCTTGAGATTCTTGTCGGTGGTGGCATGGACTTGTTCCGTGCATTGCGTATGCTGGTTCCACCAGCTTGGCAAAATGTTGAAACTTTAGATGCTGACCTACGTGCATTCTATGAATTCAACTCTAAGCATATGGAAGCTTGGGATGGTCCTGCTGGCTTGGTTATCCAGGATGGTCGTCATGCCATCTGTATGCTGGATCGTAATGGTTTACGTCCGGCACGTTGGGTCATTACTAAAAATGGTTACATTACTCTTGCGTCAGAAATTGGTGTGTGGGGCTATGAACCTGAAGATGTGATTTCTAAAGGTCGTGTGGGACCGGGCCAGATTTTGGTGATTGATACCTTCACTGGCAAATTGCTGGATACCAAAGATGTCAGCAATCATTTGAAAAAAATGCGTCCTTACCGTGAATGGTTGCGTGAAAATTCTGTACGTGTACAAGGTAGCCCAGAACTTGAAGAATATTTATGTGATCAAGGCTTAAAAGGCGACGAGCTAAAAGCTTCACAAAAAATGTTCCTAGTGACTTTTGAAGAGCGTGACCAGTTGCTTCGTCCAATCGCAGAAAGCGGTCAGGAAGCGGTAGGATCAATGGGTGATGATACGCCAATGGCGGTGTTATCTCGCCAGGTACGTCATGTATCAGATTACTTCCGTCAACAGTTTGCGCAGGTGACCAACCCGCCAATCGATCCACTGCGTGAATCGATTGTGATGTCGCTGGAGACCTGTTTTGGTCGTGAACAAAATGTATTCGAACAAAGTCCTGAGCATGCTGATCGTCTGATTGTTTCAAGTCCTGTGCTGTCAAATTCTAAAATGCATCAAATTCGTACCCTTGGGCGTCCAGGTTATGAAATTGCTGACATTGATTTGAACTATGCAGAAACTGAAGGTTTGGAAGCTGCCATCACACGTATTTGTGAAGAGGCTGCTCAAGCCATTCGTGATGGTAAAACTTTATTGGTGCTTTCAGACAAGAAAATCCGTCAAGGTTTCTTGCCAGCCAATGCGCTCATGGCAACAGGTGCGGTGCATCACCACCTGATCAATGTTGGCCTGCGTACCGATGCCAACATTATCGTTGAAACCGGTCTGGCGCGTGATCCGCATCAATTTGCAGTCATCTTGGGCTTTGGTGCAACTGCAATCTACCCTTACCTGGCTTATGACGTCATCAATGACCTGATTGCCAAAGGTGAATTGTTGGGTGACCCAATTCATGCACAGGCGAACTTCCGTAAAGGGATTGAGAAAGGCTTGTTGAAAGTCCTGTCTAAAATGGGTATTTCGACTGTTGCTTCTTACCGTGGTGGCCAGTTATTTGAAGCCGTTGGTCTATCTGAAGAAGTGGTCAATAAATGCTTCACAGGTGTACCAAGCCGTATTAAGGGTGCAACCTTTGCCGACCTTGAAAATGACCTGAAAAAACTGGCTGATACTGCGTGGAAATCGCGTAAGCCAATCGATCAGGGTGGCATGCTGAAATTCGTATTCGATAAGGAATATCATGCCTTTAACCCGGATGTGATCAATGCTTTGCATAAATCGGTTCGTTCAGGTGAATATGCTGATTTTAAAGAATATGCTGAATTGGTGAACAACCGTCCGGTTGCAACCATTCGTGACTTGTTGAAACTTAAAACTGATAATTCAATTCCACTGGATCAAGTGGAATCTGTAGAAGATATTCTGCCGCGTTTCGACTCTGCCGGGATGTCTTTAGGTGCATTGTCTCCTGAAGCGCACGAAGCGATTGCGATTGCCATGAATACCATTGGTGGTCGTTCCAACTCTGGTGAGGGCGGTGAAGATCCAGCACGTTATGGCACTATCCGTAACTCGAAAATCAAACAGATTGCCTCAGGCCGTTTTGGTGTAACCCCTGCGTATCTGACTTCGGCAGAAGTATTGCAGATTAAAGTGGCACAAGGTGCAAAACCGGGTGAGGGTGGTCAGTTACCGGGTGGTAAGGTAAATGGCTTGATTGCACGTTTACGTTACTCGGTTCCAGGTGTGACCCTGATTTCACCTCCACCGCACCATGACATCTACTCAATTGAAGATTTGTCACAATTGATCTTTGACTTGAAACAGGTCAACCCTCAAGCGATGGTGTCTGTGAAACTGGTATCTGAACCGGGTGTAGGAACTATTGCGGCAGGTGTTGCGAAAGCTTATGCCGATTTCATTACCATTTCCGGTTATGACGGTGGTACAGCGGCTTCTCCATTATCTTCAATTCACCATGCCGGTTCGCCATGGGAATTGGGTCTAAGTGAGGCGCATCAAGCCCTTCGCGTGAATGACCTGCGTGGTAAAGTCCGTGTACAAACTGACGGTGGTTTGAAAACAGGTCTGGATGTCGTGAAAGCGGCAATTTTAGGTGCAGAAAGCTTCGGTTTCGGTTCAACGCCAATGATCGCGCTTGGTTGTAAATACCTGCGTATCTGTCACTTGAACAACTGTGCGACCGGTGTGGCAACTCAGCAGGATCATTTACGTCAGGAACACTACATTGGTGAGCCTGAAATGTTGATCAACTTCTTCCACTTCATTGCGGAAGAAACCCGTGAATGGCTCGCAGCGCTTGGTGTTGCAAGCCTGAAAGACTTGATTGGCCGTACTGACTTACTGGAAATGTTGCCGGGTGAAACTGAAAAACATGCTCATCTGGACTTAAGTGCATTGCTTGAGTCCCATCCTGCAGCGGAAGGCAAGGCGCAATATTGCCAGGTTGAAGGGAATGCCCCATTTGACAAAGGTATTCTGGCTGAGAAGATGGTGGCAGAAATGTTGCCAGCGATTGAAGCGGGTGTCAGCGGTGAATATAGCTTCACGATTGGTAACTGTGACCGTTCAATCGGCGCGCGTATCTCTGGTGAAATCGCACGCCGCTATGGCAACCTCAGCATGGAAGCGCATCCTGTTAAAGTCAATTTAACCGGTACTGCGGGTCAGTCTTTAGGTGTATGGAATGCTGGAGGTTTACATATTAAACTTGAAGGTGATGCCAACGATTATGTGGGTAAAGGTATGGCGGGTGGCCGCGTGTCTATCTTCCCACCTAAAGGTTCACCGTTCCAGACTCAGGAAACAGCGATCATTGGTAACACCTGCTTATATGGCGCGACTGGCGGTAAACTGTTTGCTGCAGGTACAGCGGGTGAACGTTTCGCAGTACGTAACTCAGGTGCGTTTGCTGTGATTGAAGGTGCTGGCGACCACTGCTGTGAATATATGACTGGCGGTATTGTGACTGTACTGGGTAAAGTGGGTCACAACTTCGGTGCAGGTATGACCGGTGGTTTTGCTTATGTACTTGATTTGGATAACGACTTCGTTGACCATTACAACCATGAGTTAATTGAACTCAACCGTATTTCTACAGAGGTGATGGAAGAACATCAAGAATTCTTGCTTCGCATCCTGGATGAACATATTGCCGAGACAGGTAGTGCTTGGGCGTACAAGATCCGCAATGAGTTTGATTATTACAGCCGTAAATTCTGGCTTGTAAAACCAAAAGCTGCTAATTTGCAAACGCTTTTGAAAACAACCAAAGCTGATCCACAATAATTCCACTACTTGCAGATATATAGGCAGGTGTAGCAGCTAATAAAACCGGCTACACCTGCCCACGGAGAGAGACATGGCAGAGCGCCTAAACAATGACTTTCAATTCCTGGATGTCCCACGCCAAGAGCCAGAGAAAAAAGATCTAACTGTCCGCAAAGCAGAGTTTGTGGAAATTTATAAGCCTTTTACAGCGGAAATTGCGGCAAACCAGACGCATCGCTGTTTAGGTTGTGGTAACCCTTATTGTGAATGGAAATGTCCAGTACATAACTACATTCCAAACTGGTTAAAGTTAATTGCTGAAGGTCGTATTTTCCAGGCAGCTGAATTGTGCCATCAAACCAATACACTGCCTGAAGTGTGTGGTCGTGTTTGTCCGCAAGACCGTTTGTGTGAAGGGGCTTGTACCTTGAACGACGGTTTTGGTGCAGTGACCATTGGTAATGCAGAAAAATACATTAATGATACCGCTTTTGCTCTGGGCTGGCGTCCAGACATGTCACACGTGAAGTGGACAGATAAAAAAGTTGCCATCATCGGTGCGGGTCCTGCGGGTCTGGGCTGTGCGGACATTCTGGTACGTAACGGTGTTAAACCGGTGGTATTCGATAAACGTCCTGAAATTGGCGGTTTGCTGACGTTCGGTATTCCAGAGTTCAAGATGGAAAAAGACGTGATGAAGCGTCGCCGTGAAATTTTCACCGGAATGGGCGTTGAATTCCGTCTCAATACTGAAATTGGTACTGATGTTACGATTGATCAGCTGCTTGCAGACTACGATGCCGTGTTTATGGGTATGGGGACATACACGTATATGAAAGGTGGTTTTGCCGGTGAAGATCTGGATGGTGTTTATGATGCACTGGATTTCCTGATTGCCAACGTTAACCGTTGTCAAGGCTGGGAAAAAGATCCTGCTGAATACATCAGTGTAGAAGGCCAAAAAGTGATTGTACTTGGCGGTGGTGATACAGCGATGGACTGTAACCGTACTTC
The DNA here is from genome assembly GCF_013420295.1 of Acinetobacter sp. YH01018. Taxonomy (NCBI): domain Bacteria; kingdom Pseudomonadati; phylum Pseudomonadota; class Gammaproteobacteria; order Moraxellales; family Moraxellaceae; genus Acinetobacter; species Acinetobacter sp. YH01018. The sequence goes on along the minus strand of NZ_VOYL01000019.1, from coordinate 28,208 downwards.
TATCCGTCAAGGTGCTGAATCAGTGATTTGTGCTTACCGCCGTGATGAAGAAAATATGCCAGGTTCTCGCCGTGAAGTGAAAAATGCACGCGAAGAAGGTGTGGAATTCCAGTTTAATCGTCAGCCAATCGAAATTGTTGGTGAAAACGGCAAAGTGACAGGCGTTAAGTTTGTAACTACACAATTGGGTGAGCCAGACAGCCGTGGTCGTCGTAGCCCTGAGCCTGTACCGGGTTCTGAGGAAATCTTGCCTGCTGACGCAGTTCTTTTAGCATTCGGTTTCCGTACCAGTCCTGCTGATTGGTTTAATGATGTGGAAATTAATCTGGATGGTTCAGGCCGTGTAGTTGCGCCAGAACAGCAAGAGTTTAAATTCCAGACTTCAAATCCGAAAATCTTTGCTGGCGGTGATATGGTGCGTGGTTCCGACCTGGTGGTGACTGCAATCTGGGAAGGTCGTCAGGCTGCTGAAGGTATTCTTGATTATCTGGATGTTTAATTAGAGATTAAACATGAATAAAAAACCCGCTAATGCGGGTTTTTTATTGCAGGAAATAAGATAAATATGAATAAATAAATTAAACAAAACTGCAGCTAAATATGTTTACAATAAAAATATTTAAACAAATACAAATAAATAATAGAGGAATAGCACAATGAATTTTATGAAGAAAATCGCAGCGACAGTGGTACTGGCAAGCACGTTAACCTTAACTGGCTGTGGCTATAATACTTTACAGGTGAAGGATGAAGCGGTTACGGCTTCCTGGGCAGAAGTGCAAAACCAGTATCAACGCCGTGCCGATTTGGTGCCCAATCTGGTCAATGTGGTAAAAGGGTATGCCAAGCATGAAGAGCAGGTATTGACTGAAGTCACTCAGGCACGTGCTAACGTGGCAGGTTTAAAAGTAGATAAACAAGTGCTGGAAGATCCGGCTTTATTCCAGCAATATCAGCAAGCTCAGGCACAGATGACCAGTGCACTATCACGTTTAATTGCAGTTTCAGAAAATTATCCTGACTTAAAGGCGAACGAGCAGTTCCGGGATTTACAGGTGCAACTGGAAGGGACTGAAAACCGCATTGCTGTGGCGCGTAACCGTTATATTGCATCAGTTCAAGACTTTAATGCCTATTCACGGCAGTTCCCGCAAGTGATGACGGCTAAAGTCATCGGCATGAATCCGAAACCGAATTTCAGTGCAGAACAGGGTGCACAAACAGCGCCTAAGGTTTCATTTGATTAATCGGGTAGCTGCATAAAAAAGGATGCGCTTATGTCTGCTCCAGAAAATAAAAGTACTCTCGCTATCATTGTGCAACTGCTGGTTTTGTGTTGTGCAATATTGTCCAGTCCATTCGCTTTAAGTGAGGTGGCAACAGCCACGGATAATGAAGATGCCGTGATTGCAAGGAATGTCATTCAGGAGCAACAACAAGCCCATCAAGTTCAGCAAAAACCTTCATTACAGACACCTGTTCAGCAGCCGAAAATTGCCAATGATCTGGCGGAAGGAGAATCCATACGTGGTTTGCCGACCTTAAATGAGCCGGTTGTGGATCAGGCCAATTTACTTAGTGCGGGTGAAAAGCAGGAAATCAGCCAGCGAATTCTAAACTTGCATAAGCAGGGCAAAGCACAAATAGGTGTGGTGATTGTTCCAACGACGGGACAGGAAGATATTTTTGATTTCGCCATGCGGGTGGCCGAGAAGTGGCAACTTGGATCTGCGAAACAGGATAATGGTCTGCTCATGGCGATTGCTGTGAATGACCACCGTATCCAGATTTTAACCGGCTATGGTCTGGAAGGTGTACTGCCTGATATTGTCGTAAGCCGAATCATTCGTAATCAAATCACACCTTATTTTAAACAGGCCCAATATACCCAAGGCATTGATGCTGGTCTGGCTGAAATTGAACGGATTTTAAATATGGATCCTGAAATTGCCGCCAATGCAGCGCAGGAACTGAAAGAACGTCAGGAAAAAGCCTTGCATGAACAGCAGGCCAAAGAAAAAACTTTTAGTACCGCCTTATTGATTTTAATTGCCGGGATTATTGGTTCATTTATTGTAGGCAAACCTTTAAGTGCTTCTACAGCAGCTCTCGCGGGTACGGTGGCTGGACTGGTCAATGGGGCTGGCTTGGTTACCAGTTTATTGATTGGCGTAGGGATCTTCTTTTTACTCATTACTGCAATTGCGCAAACCATTTTTCAGCTGGTACTTTCATCTGTCGGTCGTGGAGGTGGTAGAGGAGGGGGCGGCTTCGGTGGCGGTGGATTTAGTGGAGGCGGTGGCGGCTTTGGTGGAGGAGGAGCATCAGGATCATGGTAACAACAACAGATACGACAGAGATTGTCACACAAGCTAAAATAGAAGACGTGAATCAGCCAAGTTTTAAGCGTTGGTTAAAGCATTTTTTGTATATGCCTGCAACCAAACGATACTTTTCCAAACAGGATCAGGCAGCCATTGCTCAGGCAGTTAGCGAGGCTGAACATGATCATGTGGGTGAAATTCAGGTGGTGATAGAAGGTCATCTACCTGTAAATCAGGCCTATTTTCAAAATACCCGCATGCGTGCTCGCCAACTGTTTGCAGAACTTGGGGTATGGGATACTGAATATAATAGTGGTGTACTGCTGTATATTAACTTATGTGAGCGTAAAGTTGAAATTGTGATTGATCGGGGGATTCAGCAGGCAACCGAACAAGCAGTTTGGGATGAAATTTGCCAAAATATGATTGCTCAGTTGGCTCAGAAGCAGTTTAGGTTGGCTGTAGTAACAGGTGTAATGAACATTGGGGAAGTGCTTAACCGGTTTTATACACACTCTGTCCAAGAACAAGATAATGAATTGGAGAATGAGCCTGTAATTTTAAGATAGGTGATAATCAGTGTAATTGTAATTGTGCTTTATATTTATGATCAGAGAAAACATAAAAAATTAGAGAGAAGCTCTGCCATTAATAATGACACCGTGGCACTTGAAGCAGGACGTAAACGAGGTTCGATCAAGAAGAGCCGTCACGCCGCACTGGTGGAGGCAATTGAGCAGGCTGCAAAAGAAGCGGGACAAAATAAACTTTCACCTGCCCAGCAGATTGAGCAAGCGAAAAATAAAACTAAAGCGGTGAAAAGTGATTATGAGCAGCTGAAAGAAGATTATGAAAAACTGCTGGAAAAGTGCAATTCGCTGTTGTTAGAAAATTTTGGGTTAAAACAAAAAACGCATCTTTAAAGATGCGTTTCTCATAATAAATATTAAATTTATTTACAAATACCATCAGTACCACAGCTGATTGAAGCACCGCTTGGATCTTCAGCTGTAGCTGTAAGTGGGAAGTCGGTAATTGCGGTAATTTTTTTATAGTCTTTACATGCCCCACCCGAAGGAGCTGTAGGAATTGTTTCAGCTTCGCTAATCGCAATAAGAACAGAATTGGTATAACCTTTCGCTTCACCAATACATGCTTTCGTTGCAGATTTAATAGTATAGTCTTTATAGGCAGGAATTGCGATGGCAGCCAAAATACCGATAATAGCGACCACAATCATGAGCTCGATCAAGGTAAAGCCTTTTTGAACTGATTTCATAACATTCTCCACAAATGTTTTGTTAATTTAATTATAAGCTTTGTAAGCTAGTTTATAGATTGCACAAAGTGTGCCAAAGCATATTATCGAATTATTCTACATGAAATCAATACATTGTTTAATGGATTAAAAATCTTAAAAACTTCAAAAGTAAATTTATGCAATTAAGTGACAAAAAATGTCAGTTTTGTTGGTTTTTAGAGATGTAAATATGAAGATTGCTTGTAGCGGGAAAAGCTAAATTATTAGCATCTAAGTGAGCAGACGACTATATTGGTTTAGTCATGATTGCTCGTGTGAGGATGAAAGCAATCTGAAATTGAAAATGTTGTTCTATGCGGAATGTTTCATACATGGTGGAGTAATAGAATGAAACGACTAAAAGACTTCAAAGTAACCGAACGAATATCTCGTCCAGCTGTAAACTTTTTGACTATACAATTTGGCGATGACGAAGCGACTCGTCGTATTGTTGTGCATCATGCAAGATGTGTGATTCTTCAGCATAAAAAAGAAATACAGAAGTTGGCTTATAAATGAGTCTGGATTTTTTTATTCCGTTTTTAGCTTATCAAAATTTTAAAATATCTCCCGACCAGTCTGCTTTTATAAAATTAATCCTATCGCATTCAACAAAAGCCATTTTCTGATATGGACAAAACTCAAAATTTTGTCTATCAAAAAGCATGTCCATATGGACAAGATGAATTAATAAGTAAAATAATATAATTCAATGGTTTGATGCATGTCCATATAAAGTGACTTATGGATTGTAAAAGCACAGAAAATAATAGCTTTTTGAATTATCATATTGCACAGCACTTTAACCTGCGGCACAGCATGAAATTCCTCCTCCTTCTCTTAGCCAGTGTGTTTATCTCACTGGCTTGGCTTTTGCCTATCCATTACCGCCCTTGGGTTACCTATACGGGTGAACTCTTTGCCTTTTTATCACTTTTTACATTGGCTGCCATTTATTTAAAAGACAAAATTAAATTGCCAGTCATTAGTTTACTGCTATTGTTTCTTGCTGCTATTCCATTGGTTCAATATGGGGCAGGTGAACTCTTTTTCTTTGACAAAGCCCTGATCTGTACCTTGTTTGTGCTTGGCTTTTGGTTGAGCATGGTGGTTGGCTATAATTTATCGAGCGACAAAGCAGACCGAACTAGCATTTTTACCGGACTCAGCTATGTGTTTCTCATGGCCGGAACAGCGACGGGTGTGATTGCCATTTGTCAGTGGCTCACCCTGGATGCTTATATTCCCGGAATGGTGGATATGCAACGTGCTGTTCGTCCCTATGCCAATTTTGCCCAGCCAAACAATATGGCCACTTTTTTGCTCATGTCCCTTTTGGCATGTTTATATTTATATGAAACCAAAAAAGTTCAGACCAAATGGCTGGTTCCTGCAGCATTCATTATGTTGATGAGTGTGGCATTAAGCCAATCTCGAACCTCATGGGTAGCTTGTGTCTTTATTCTAGTTTATTTGGCCTATCAGCAATTTAAAGGCTATATCCATATTAAGTGGTATTCTTTGGCGGCATGGTTGGGTGTATTTATAGGATTCGTCCTTGTATTGCCTGTCATTGGGAGCTATTTAACGCAATTATTGGACGTACAGATTAAAGCTGTTGATGTCGCCAGACGTGCAACAGGAGATATGTCGCGTTTAGCCATTTGGCAGCAAATGCTGCATGCCATTGCTGACCGTCCATGGTTTGGCTATGGCTGGAACCAAACCAGTGTTGCTTATACTCTGGTCAGTGATCATTTTCAGGGTCCAGTGTGGATTCGTAGCGCACATAATTTTATTCTCGATTTTATCCTGTGGAATGGTCTCATTATCGGACTTCCTTTTCTGGCCTACTTTGGTTATTGGGGCTATCAGCTGAATAAGCGGGTCAATTCAGTTGAATCCGTGATCGGGATTTTAATGGTGGGTGCAGTATTGATTCACTCAATGCTGGAATTTCCTCAGTACTATGCCTATTTCCTGCTTCCCGTGGGTTTTATTATTGGTCTGATTCAGTCGCAACAGGCAGATACCAAAGTCTTGACTCTTTCACCCAATTATATGCGTGTTGCTTACGGGTTATTTTTCTTGCTGTTGATTCTGATCGTGCGAGATTATGCAGTGATGGTTCCTAAGCTCAATCAAACGCTACGCTATGAAAAAACACCGGAAAAAATTACCAATCAAGATCAGGTTTATTTGCTGGAAGAATTTAACCGGCGTATAGACTGGATTCGTATGAATCCCTATACCAAGCTGAGTGCACAACAGCTCGAGGAAATTAGGGAGATGGTGCTTAATTATCCGACCACCTATGATTTATACAAGTATGCCAAGATCCTAGCTTTTAATGGTTATGAGCAGGAGGCTAAACACCAGCTCTGGTTATTAAAAAAATTACGTAAAGTTGATCTGGATTACGCATCATTGGCCCAGCCTGTTGCCAAGAAGTAAAATTTAAAAAAGTGAATCTCATAAATAAAAAAAGCCAGTCAATAGACTGGCTGTTTTTAAATTAAATCTGGCTTTGAATATAGTTTTCGATGCCCACTTTCTCGACCAGATCAAGCTGGGTGGTGGTCCAATCCAGATATTCTTCTTCTTTTTCCAGGATTTCCTGAACCAGATCGCGAGTTACATAATCCATTTCCTGTTCAGCCAGGCTGACCGCTTTTTGCAGGGCTTCAATATTTTCGTTGACTTTGCGTACATCGCAATTCAGTACTTCAACAGTATGCTGACCGATGTACAACTTGCCTAAATTTTGTAAGTTAGGCAGGCCTTCAAGGAATAAAATACGTTCAATAATTTTATCGGCATCTTTCATTTGTTGAATCGATTCTTTGTATTCTGCTGAACCCAGCTTTTCAATTCCCCAGTCATTGAACATACGTGAGTGCAGGAAATACTGGTTAATGGCCGTCAACTGGTGATAAAGCACCTGATTTAACTGGTTAATGACATCACGATTGCCTTTCATTGTAAGTTCTCCATCAACAATTTCTGCCTTCACCATATGTCAGGCAATCAAAACATGATTATTTCAACCATGTTAAACAACAAACCAAACAATGGCGAGTAATTTATTGAACAGCAAATGAAAATCGCAATCAAGAATGATCATGGGCGCTATGTTATACAGCGTGCATAAAAAAACCGCCGAGAGGCATAAGCGGGAGAGGAGAAAATGATCTTTTGATCATTCAGTTTGTTATTAGGGTAATCGGGTTTTAAGCCGCTACGGAGATACGAGCTGCAATTTCTGAAAGTTCTTCACTAATGATGGAACGTGCTTCAGGTGCACAACGACCACAGCAAGTCCCTAAATCAAGCAGATCACGAATTTCACGATAGCTTTCCGCGCCATTTGCGACTGCATCTTTAATATCTTGATCGGTAATACCACGACATAAGCATACGTACATTTGAACTCGCCACACAAGAGTGAAATGGGATAAGTGATATTATTGATAATTATTATCGTTTGTCAATGAAATTCATTTGAAATATTATTTATTGTGATTGAGTTTTTAAATAAAAAAACACCACTTGATCGGTGGTGTTTTGTACAATTTTATAACTGATTGAAAATTATTTATTAATAATTACAATACCATCCATTTCCACCAAAGCCCCTTTAGGCAAGCTGGCTACACCTAATGCTGCACGGGCAGGGTAAGGTTGGGCAAAATATTCACCCATAATCTGGTTGACTAACTGGAAATGAGAAAGGTCAGTCAGGAAAATATTCAGTTTAGCAATATCTGCCAATGAGCCACCGGCTGCTTCACAGACTGCTTTTAAGTTATCAAATACACGGCGAATTTGCGCTTCAATGCCTTCAACCAGTTCCATACTATAAGGATCTAAACCAATTTGACCTGAAAGGTATAGGGTATTTTCAACTAAAATTGCTTGAGAATATGTACCAATAGCTGCAGGTGCATTTTCAGTATGGATTACTTGGCGGGACATCGATTTCTCCTTGTATCATCTCTATGCATCATAGCGTAAATTGTTCAATAAGAGTTGCTTATGTTTGAATTAACTGGCTTTAGATGCTTCGGCAATATTAATAGGCTGGGCTAAACGGCTAATGCGTGGAAAACCGAAGTGCATACGTAAATCACGAATAATCTGCGCAATTTGCTTACGGTTATGTACCACAATATGCACATAGGTTTTCTCTTCATGGCCATGAACCATTTCTACACCGGTTTTTTCTTTCCGGCATTGATAAATCAGGTCAGAAATCTGTTCATCATTCATCAGCATGTCAATACTTAAATAAGCAGTGAAACTGATGTCATCGACATCTTCAGATGTCCAGTGCAAGGGCATAATATTTTCTGGATGCATATGTTGTTCATGCAACAGATTATGACAACGTGCACGATGCACAATTAAACCGCGACGTGAGAGATGTCCCTGAATGGGGTCACCAAGTACAGGGTTGCAACAATGGGCATATTTGACATCTACACCTTCAGTGCCTTGAATAAGACGGGTAGAAGACTGGTTATCCAGACTTTGTCCTTGTGCAAACAGATGGTTAGCCACTAATTGCGGTAACAGGTCGCCCACGGCAATCTGTTCAAATAAGTGTTCCTTAGATTCGATATGTCGCCATTGCAATATATCGATCCAGTCTGCTTCGGTTAAATCTTTGATGGAGCGATTAAACAGTTTTAGCGCACGGTTCAGCGCTTGCTGCCCCACCAGTTGTTGTTCTTCAATATCCTGATCACGCAAAATATTTTGGATGGCACGACGCGCTTTTTGGGTGTTAATGAAGCTGAGCCAGTCTGGATTTGGTGTCGCCAGGACATCAGTAATAATCTCGATGACTTGCCCACTCACCAGTGGTGTTGAAAGAGGCCGGGTTTCCCCATTAATTTTTGCTCCGACAGCATGGTTACCTAAAAACAGGCTGGCTGAATAGGCAAAATCGACTGCTGTAGCCCCTTGGGGAAGTTCGTGCAAATGGCCATGTGGGGTATACACCCAGATTTTTTCCTGATGTAAATAATCCAGCAGATCGCTAAAAGTGGTTTTGGCACATTCACCATCCACCAATACATTCAGGTTCTGCATGGAAGCTTGAATGGCTGAGCGGCAGGCTTGCGGTGCATTTTCACCCAATACGACGCCGAAACGGGCGGCCTTACGCATCAGCTCGGTCTGAATAGTCAGAGAGAGCGTGGTTTTCTCGCCTTTTAAACGCATCATTAAAGACTGGTTGCCACCCGGCAATGGACGGCGGATATGATCTTCATAATGCAGAATCTGGAAATTTTCACGCAGGATTTCTGCCAGGCGGTCACAGTCGGCAATGCTTTGCAGAATAATTTCAAAAGCATGGCTGTGGGTGAGCTCTTGCAGATCAATATCGTTTTTGACGAAGTGACGCAGCAATTCAATATTGTTATTTTTCTTTTTAATACGACCGCTAATTTGGTGTTGTTGCAGCAGTTCAGTCAGGTTTTTTTCCCAGATGCTCTGATATTCACAGCGTTTAGGCTTGGTTTGTAATAAGGCATCCTGAACATTGTTAAACATATCTAGGTCAAGATTTTGATAGCACAAATGTTCCAGATTGTCGGCCATCTCATTCATGCCGACAATACGTGCCATAGGTACAAAAATATCAAAGGTTTCCTGAGCAATACGTGCCCGTTTATCGGGGCGCAACGAACCTAAAGTGGTCATGTTGTGATAACGGTCAGCCAGTTTGATAATAATGACACGCGGGTCTTGCAGGGTGGCTTGCAGAATTTTACGAAAGGATGCGGCTTTATTATATTCCTTATCGCTGGAATGACTGAGTTTGGTCACGCCATCAACCAGCTCGGCCACCGTACGGCCAAATTTTTCAGCAATGTCTTCTTTGTTGAAATCGGTATCTTCAATCACGTCATGCAGCAAGGCAGCCATCAGGGTTTCTGCATCCAGACGCATATGCGAAAGAATGCTGCTGACTGCAATCGGATGCAGGATATAAGGTTCGCCACTTTTACGGGTGATGCCGTCATGGGCAATATCGGCATAATCGCAGGCCACAAGCACGCGCTCGACATCACTTGCACTTAAGTAAGCATCGATAATAATTTTGAGCTGTTGTTTGGCTTGGCTGACCTGTGGGCCTGGCATATAACACCTTTACTACTTCAGTTTTTACAATTTAAATCGCTAGAGCTCTAATGAAAAGCATATTGCATGACTTGTCAATTTTTTCGTCTAAAAAAGCAAAAAGATAAATCCTAAATCACCTATCTTTAATCTTATGTTATAACGGTTATTCAGCCAATATTAAAGTTGTGCAATAAAAAAAGCCTAGTGAAAACTAGGCTTTTTTACGATATTTTTTCTTATTGGAAAGAAAAGCCATCTAAATTCAAATTGTTTGCAGACAGTGCAAGGTCAAGGCTAGAGGTTTGATAGTCTTGATCACGTTGTTTCAGGATATCTTTAGAAACATGACCTACTGCAATTTCACGTAAAGCAACCACAGTTGGTTTGTCGTTATCCCACTCTACAGTTGGTTCAATGCCTTGACGTGCCAATTGACGCGCGCGTTTGCTTGCCACTAGTACAAGCTCAAAGCGGTTGTCTACATGGTCTAAACAATCTTCAACGGTTACGCGTGCCATAAGAATTCTCGTTTGAATATTAAATTTGAACAGACTCGGCAGTATAAAATGCTTTGCCTGCAGACTCAAGTTTTAATCACGGTTCAACAGGAGTAATTAATTTTTCAATCAATTCCTGATGACGGGTTGCCTGCTGTGAAATCACTAAACGGTTTGCAATAATCACGCATTCCAGATCATGCAGTGCCTTATTAAAGTCATCATTAATAATGACATAGTCAAAGTTTGTATACTGCTGCATATCTTCAACTGCACAGCCCAAGCGACGCTCAATTACTTCAATGGAGTCAGTGCCACGGTTAGATAGACGCTGGCGCAAATCAAACTGGCTAGGCGGTAAAATAAAAATTTGTTTGGATTCAGGAAAAAGTTTGCGGACTTGATCTGCACCTTGCCAGTCAATTTCAAGTAAAACATCATGTCCTTTGGCAAGCTGCTGTTTTACAGTCGCTTGAGCCGTACCGTAATAGTTGCCAAACACTTCTGCATATTCAATAAAACCGCCTTGCTCAACCAAGGCAATAAAATCTTCTTTTGTTGAAAAATGATAATGGATACCGTCAAGCTCACCGGGACGTTGACCACGTGTTGTGTGAGAAACTGAAACGTGTAAATTATTCACACGCTCAAGCAGGGCTTTAACAAGGGATGTTTTGCCTGTTCCTGAGGCGGCAGAAACGACAAACAATAGACCCGACATGATATTTTTCCTGATATGATAAAATATCTTCTCTATTTTAGAGTAGACGCCCCTTAAACAAAATAGCCAAGATGGCTTTTGTTGGCATAAATTTTAAACATCCCACCTATTTAACTTCAACATAGAGGGTTCTATGGAAATTGTATTGGCGAATCCACGTGGTTTTTGTGCAGGTGTAGACCGAGCAATTGCGATTGTAAATCGTGCCCTTGAGTGTTTTAACCCACCTATATATGTACGTCACGAAGTGGTACACAATAAATTTGTGGTGGACGACTTGCGTCAGCGTGGTGCAATTTTTGTCGATGAGCTGGACGAAGTGCCAGATGACAACATTGTGATTTTTAGTGCGCACGGTGTATCTAAGGCAGTACAACAAGAAGCAGAGCGTCGTGGTTTAAAAGTGTTTGATGCAACTTGTCCATTGGTCACCAAAGTGCATATTGAGGTGACTAAGTATGCGCGTGAAGGCACCGAAGCCATTTTGATTGGGCATGAAGGCCACCCAGAAGTTGAAGGCACGATGGGTCAGTATGACAAGAAAAATGGTGGTGACATTTATTTGGTGGAAGATGAAGATGATGTGGCTGCACTTGCGGTTCAGCATCCAGATAAAGTGGCTTTTGTGACACAAACCACCTTGTCGATTGATGATACTGCCAAAGTGATTGATGCCTTGCGCCAAAAATATCCAAATATTCAAGGACCGCGTAAAGACGATATTTGTTATGCCACTCAAAACCGTCAGGATGCAGTGCGTGACTTAGCCAATCAATGTGATGTGGTGTTGGTGGTTGGTTCGCCAAACTCATCTAACTCTAACCGTTTACGCGAACTTGCAGAGCGTATGGGGAAACAAGCCTACTTGGTGGATAATGCCGATGAATTAAACCAAGCATGGTTTAAAGCAAATACAAAAATTGGTGTAACTGCGGGCGCATCTGCACCTGAAATTTTAATTAAACAGGTGATTCAACGCTTACAGGATTGGGGTGCAACTGCCCCTGAAGAGCTGGCAGGTCGTGAAGAAAACATTACCTTTAGTTTGCCCAAAGAGTTACGTATTCCTGTAACACAGGCTTAAACTGCGAAGTACATAACACTTTAAAAAATTGATGAAAAATAGGCAGATAACCGTTGTATGACGGTTATCTGCTTTTTTATGCCTTTTATCCTGAAGTGTGAGGGTTTTGTAAAGTTGTTGGTTATTATTTTTAATAGGGCAAAGTCTGTGTCTTGGGGGGAGTATGCAAAGAAAAGAAAACGGGTTCACCTTAATTGAGTTGATGGTGACCATTGCGGTGTTGGCGATAGTGGCTTCAATTGCTGCTCCATCATTTTTGGATACTCTTGCATCTCAACGCTTAACCACAGCTAGTAATGAAATAGTTTCTGTATTTTCTGAAAGCAGAAGGCAAGCAATGGTTTTGAATAATACTGTTGCAGTCTGCTTAAGTAAGGATTCAGCTAAAACAAGCGTAACAGAAACAGCTTGTATCACTCAGCTTTTGCCTACGGCAAATGTGAATCAGGTCATTGCTCAAAAACGGGTACAGCTTGTGAACATCTCAGAAAAAGTGGATGTGGAATCTGCAGACTATGGTGTTGTTTTTAATGCAAATGGGACAGTTTCATCTCCAATAACAATAGAAGTATGTTCTAACGGTAAAAGTAAAACTGTGAGTGTGGCTTTAATTGGAACATTAAGCCAATCTAAAGGAACTTGCTGATGAAAAAAAATCAGATAGGCGTAGGCATGGTTGAGGTTTTAGTTGCCTTAATATTGTTGGCTATTGGTGTTTTAGGTTATTCCGCATTGCAATTGCGAGCGATTGATGCGGGCGATGAAGCTTTAGTTAAGTCTCAATCTGTCATGTTGTTACGTGGGTTGACTGAAAGCATTCGTGTAAATACGCAGGGGCAGGGGAGTTATCCTGCGGCAGTAAGGTCGTATGCATCGAAGAATGCACCTTCAGCGCCTAAAAGCTGTTTGAATTCAACGTGTACACCTGCACAAATGGCAACTTATGATGCCTATTTGGTTGCACGTGCTGCAAATCAAATAGGTGTTGTAGTTAGTATGCATCAATGTCCTGGGGTGCAGTCAGTGCGTAGACAATGCTTATTTGCAGCATGGGGAGATACAACAGTTTCTGCCAGTAGTTATGCGGGGTGCATGAGTACAACGGGTGTGTATGTCGCTAATGCGAGATGTGTAATGATGGAGGCATACTAATGAACAAGAAGCCTCATCATCTTAAATATAGTCAAAAGGGTTTTACTTTAATTGAACTCATAGTTGCACTTGCACTGGGTTTGTTAATTACAGCAGCTGCAACTCAATTGTTTCTAGGCGGTGTTGTCTCAACGCGTATTCAACAAGCTAATGCTGAACTTCAGGATAGTGGCGTATTTGGACTAGAGTATGTGGCGAGAGATGTGCGCTTGGCTAATTATGGAAATATTAGTAACCCTGAGTTGACGAATACAACCCCTATGGGAGGGATTGTATTTTCACAAGGTGGAGCAAATTCCAATGTATCTGAAGATATTGGGGAAACATCGGTTACTCGGCAGGGACTAGGGTCGAACGCTTCTGAAAACAGTGATCAATTAACGATTCAGTTTATCGCACCAAACAGAATGTTCAATTGCGAAGGTGAAGAGGTTCAAGCAGGTGAATATGTGATCCAACGTTATTTCTTGCGAAAAGATAATAATGGTGCTGCTACTGATTTAGCACTTGCTTGCGATGCAAATAAGCATGGTGTTACCTCTGCCGCAGGTATTGCAAACTTTGGTGGAAATAATGAAGGGCAGGTGATCATGCCTAGAGTTGATCACCTTCGTTTTTATTTGGGCACCATGACTAAAGATAGTACGCATACCAATATCACCTATGCATATTATAGCATTAATGACTATATTGCTGCCGTCAATGCTGCACGTAGTAATGGAGAACCTCTTCCTAGAGTTGTATCAGTAAAAGCTGTAGCTGTCGTAAGATCTATGGATAACACTAATAATGAATTAATAGATGAAACTAAGCCAGTTCAGGGGCTTGATCGTGCAGTAACTCTTACTGCGGCAAATCAAACAAAGCATTTAAGACGAACTTATATCACAACCATTGCAATACGTAATGGAATGGGAGACGCATTATGATCAACAATCACAATTTTTCTTCCCAACGTGGTGCGACGCTAATTGTTGTGATGATGATTTTATTGATCTTGACATTTGTAGGCGTTTTAGCAATTAGAGTTGCAATGTCAAGTTTAAATATTTCAACTCATACACAAGTTAGTCAGTTTTTAAGCCAAACCGCAGATACGCCAATTAATCAGGTATATACGGGTAATTTGTCGACCTTAGTTGATTTGAGTGGCGTGATTGGTTACGCATTGCAAGATAGTAAGTTGGAGCCTGGGAATGAATACAACTTTTGTTTCAAACCAATGTCTAACGAAAAATTTGGTTCAACCTTAGGTGTTGCAGTTAAGCGACCTCCTGTAAGTAATACAGCTAAAGCTTCTGGTTTAGCATCGGGTGGTAGCGACGGTTTTTGCGATTTAGATAAAGATTTTGGAAGCAGCCGTGAAGCGGTAATTACTCAGGTAGCTGTAACTATTCCTACAGATGCAATTGTTGACTTAAAACCAGGTGCCTTGTTAAGTCGAGGGACAAACCTAAGCTCAGGCACGATTATGCCTAGAAATGTGGTTGAACAACAACGTGTACGTGTTACTACGACATCTATTGTACCTAGTTTTTCACATAATCTGAGCGCTGCTCAAAACTGTATTGGTACAGGTAGTGGGTCTGTTGGCTATATTAGCGATGATACAGGTGGTGATACACGCGGTTTTGAAACGATTGCAAAATGTTTGGCGAAACTTGGCGTGCCAGTGAACTCACAAACTCAGGAGTTTAACTTGCAGACGATCTTTAATCAGACTAAAGATCCTTGATGAAGAGGATAACATGATGAAAAAGCAAACTTATAAATTAGCTGTTGTCTCAGGGTTAAAGAACATGAATTTACGTCCATTGGCTGTCGCTTGTATGTCTTTTATGGGTACTTGTGTTTTAACAGCGTCCGTGGCACAAGCCAGTGATTTGCAAATTTATGCAACGCCCGAAGCGGGGCAAAAAACTATTGTGATGATGTTGGATACATCAGGTTCTATGGGGGATTCTGATAGTGGGCAAACTGGAAGCCGATTATATAGACTTAAGCAAGGGATGTATAAATTATTAGAAAGTAATGATGGTAATCTTACTAATACAAAAGTAGGGTTAGGACGTTTTTGGGGCTCAAGCAGTCGAGATGGTGGTTACATTTTGGTAGAAGCAGCCAAAATGGGTCCTGTTGGTTCTGCACATAGACAAAAGCTCAGAACAGCGGTGGATGGGCTAAAAGCAGAAGATTGGACGCCAACTGCTCAAGCTTATGTGGAAGCGGCTGCATACCTTATGGGTACAAACAGCTTGATGCGAGCCAGTATCAGGGTTGATGCTTATCTGACTTTAACACAAAACGAAAAGACACAAGATGCTAGGTGTCCAGATGCTACACCATATTATCGATCATATAATAATTTGTGTTATGAAAATAGAATTTGGTCGAGAGGACAATACTGGTACTCAGGAGCAACAGCAGCTTTAATACCTGCAAAATATGAAGATATTACTCGTCACTATCAATGTACCGCGTTGTCTTCAACAAACTTCGCTGATGAAAGACAATATTGTAACTCTAGTGGCTGGAAAGAAGTAAGTTTAATTCCTGAAGAATATATAACAAGGGGTGGTACAGCAATCACGAATGGTACTTTATATACCTTTGAGGAAATTCAAACGCAACCAAATAACTATAGTGGTTTTACAAGAGCAACAAAAGGTGCGATTCGTGATGATATAAACTATATTTCACCTTTGCCAGAAGAATCCAAAAGACAAAGTTGTGATGGTCAAGGTGTGTATATTTTGTCTGATGGTGAGGCAAACCGGTCTGGAAAAAGTATTGTAGAACCTATGATGCAAGCAGCTTTGGATAATAAGACATTTAGTTGCCCATCGAGTGGAGGCCTAATTAGTTCAGGAGATTCAGCTTGGCATTGTATGGGGGAGTTTGCTAAATACTTATTTGATAAAACTAAAAACCCAGCGGGCGTGTCTATTCAAACAGCATTTGTTGGTTTTGGTAGCGATTTTAACGGATTATCTAAGCCACATGTACAGCAGGCATGTAAGATTAGCTCTCGTACACAAGACGACCGTCGTTCTAATGATGCTTGTTCACCGACTGCAGACACAGTACATAGATTGACTAAGCCTGGCTATGGTAATGGTGGATATTTTGAGACACAAGCTACAAAAGGAGTAACTGACAGTGTTATTCAATTTATTAAAAACTTGGGGGATACTAAAATTGAACCTTTACCGACAGGTGCAATTTCAGTTCCTGTAGATGCGCTGAATCCGAATGGCTTTCAACCTTATGGTTATTTACGTGCCTTATCACCAAATCCTGGGCAGCCTGTTTCAGTTTGGGCGGGTAATCTGAAAAAGTATAATATTGTAAATGGTGCACTTGCAGATGGTGCAACGACTGTATTTACTGAATTGGGTAAATTTGATTTAACCACGCGAGATATTTGGAATAATACAGGTGTTGCAGATGGTGGATTAGTCGATCAGGGTGGGGTGTATTGGAATTTACCAATGCCAACACAAGAAGTAGAAGCCATAACTGCTAACCCATTAACAAATACTCGTGCTGTGCCTAAAATTCAAGCAAACCCGAATGCAATCCGTAACTTGTTTACTGATGCTGCTTCTGTTTCTGCTGGTCAATTGACAGCAGCAACACAGGGAGTATTGTTAGAAATACCTGCAAAATCGGGTGCTACAACAGTGAGTGGCGCGTACATTTTGGACAAATTTAACAATCAAGCTGTACTCAAAGATTTTCCATTATTGTTGAAATACAAACTTTTAAACTATTTAGGCTATAACCTAGATTTAACCACCCCAACATCATTACCAACCCAGTTAAACGTACCGACACAACCCTTTATTAGTTTAGGTGGAAGTATTCACTCTTTCCCAGTGCAATTAACTTACTCTGGTGAGTTGGATGTCAATGGTGATTTAACCTCGGTACGTCAGCAATCGGTTTTGTATGGCAGTATGGAGGGTGGTTTGCATGTGGTTGATGCTCGAACTGGTATTGAACAAACTGTTTTTGTTCCATCTGAAATTTTAAATAATCCTGATGCATCTAGAGCATTGCGTTTTGGCGAAGCTGGGACTGTACAACATGGTATTAGTGGTGCATGGATAGCCGATCCTGCTTATAAAACGGAACGAGGTACGGGTACGGGTTCGTCTGTTGTAACTGCCAGAAAAATGAATGTTTATGGCGGGATGCGTATGGGCGGTAAAAGTTATTATGGGATGGATTTAATGAATCCAAGAAAACCAGAATTACTTTTTAGAATTGGTGCAGATCAGAGTAACTTTTCAAGAATGGGACAAACTTGGT
Organism: Acinetobacter sp. YH01018; assembly: GCF_013420295.1. Taxonomy (NCBI): domain Bacteria; kingdom Pseudomonadati; phylum Pseudomonadota; class Gammaproteobacteria; order Moraxellales; family Moraxellaceae; genus Acinetobacter; species Acinetobacter sp. YH01018. The sequence continues at coordinate 10,684 of NZ_VOYL01000019.1, read as the reverse complement.
CTAAACCTGTACTCGCAAATATTCGATACCAAGATAAAATTCGTCGTGTTTTGATCGTTGGCGGTGGTTATGATCAATGCTATGAATATCCACGATTTAGCTTAGGTAGTACAAATCCTGCCGAGTTTGGTGGTGGCTGCAGTAAAACTGCTGCGGAAGGTAATGCAGTTTATATTGTAGATGCACAAACAGGTGAGCGTTTATGGTGGACAAGTAATGCGGGTTCAAACCTAAATAATGCCAATTTAGTGCATAGTATTCCATCACGTATTAGTACTTTAGATCGTGATGCGGATGGTTTAGTAGATCACTTATATTTTGGTGATTTAGGCGGACAAGTTTTTCGTATTGATTTGAATAATGCGAAAGGTACACCTACAAGTAGTTTTGGTAAAAATGTTATTCGTCTTGCAAATTTAGCAACGAGCAATACAGGTGCGGCTGTGGCTAGTGGTGATGCACCACGTTTTTATCAGCCACCAACGATTACCATACACGATGAAGGGAGTGATACCTTTATTGTGGTTGGAATTGCATCAGGTGACCGTAGTACACCACTTGATGTTGCTCCAAGTCGAGGACGAGAGAGCTTAAAACCATTCGATCCTATTCAGAATAGACCTACTAATAAAGTCTATGGATTGATTGACCGTGACTTTATTGAGCCTGAATTAATTAGAGGTAACTATACAAGTTTTAAATCTCAAAATATAACATTGGACCAATTACAGCCAAACCCTCAAAATTTAAATGCATCACTAATTCGGAATACCTTTTTAGGTACGGGGTCAGGTGTTAAGCAAGGCTGGTATCGTTCTCTTTCAAGCAATTACTTGGGTAGTGAAGTGGCAGGGAGAACACCTGGAGGGGTAAAAGCATTTGAAGAAGAGCCTATTGCAATCAAAGGAAATTTATTTATTCCTGTATATGATCCAGAAGGTACGGGTGTTGAGGATGCTGACCCATGCCAACCAAGAATTGTTGGTGAATCTAACCGCCAGCAATATTGCTTACCGTTTGGCGTATGTTTGAAAAATGGGTTAAAGGATACTGATTCTGAAAAGCGTACGGGCATGATTATTGAAGATGGTAAAAATAAGAATGTCCTTGGGGCAGGTATTCGTGGTATCACTTTAGGTCCAGTAGGTGGTGGATCGGGCAGTGGTTCTGGAGGTCCAAATACAAATAGTTGTGGAACATTGACATTGATTGGCAATCTTCAAGGAGCGGGCGAGTGGGAATGTTTACGTGTTCTTAATCCTGTACGATGGTATGAAAAAAATGTCGCACCTTAATAGTATTAATAAAGGTAACACTGTGGCAAAGTGCCATAGTGTTGCTTTTAAAAATGGATTCACATTGATTGAGGTTATGGTGGTAGTTGTGATACTTGCGATTATTTCTGCTATTGCCTTACCATCTTATGTGGCTTATACCCGTAAAGCTGCAGCATCGCAAGCTGAACAAGAGATGCAAAAAATTGCAGAGCAATTGGAGAGGCATAAATCTCGTAATTTTAGTTATAAGGGGTTTGATCCCAATTATATATATGGGAGTAATGCTCCGATGACAGAAGTTACCTTAAAAGAGTACTCGATCACGATAAGAGATATGAATACTGGAAAGCCTCTCACCTCAGCGGATGCTGATATGCGGGGGAGAAATTGGTCAATAAAGGCGGAAACAACAGATAGTCAAAATTATAATTATTTATTTACGAGCACAGGCATACGTTGTAAATCTAAAGCTTCTATCTCGACTTATCAATCATGTCCAGGAACAGAAACATGGTAGTTAAATATAAACAAGGTTTTACGCTTATAGAGATTTTGATTGTTGTAGCAATTATTGGTATTTTGGCGATGATTGCTTATCCTTCTTATACGCAATATGTGATTAAAACGAAAAGAGTTGATGCTCAAAGTAAGATGATGGAAATATCTCAGAAGCTTATGCAGTATAAAACTGCGAATGGAACTTATTCTGGGGTGAGCTTAACCGATAGTAAAATTTATGGAGCAAGTGTATTTCCTGCGACAGGAGATTCAACATATACATTTGATTTATCAGTTCCGAATGCTAATAGTTGGATATTAACTGCAACACCTGTGAATACAAGTACTCAAAATGGAAATGGCTCAATAGCTATAAACAGTCAAGGACAAAAGTGTTGGACTAAAGGTTCAAGTTGTCTACCAACTGCTGCAACAAAATGGGAATAATTTAAATTCAAACCTGCGGATAAATACGTTTAGATCTTTCATTCAGGGCAAATTTCGCGTAAAATACTGCCCTCTATGAAAGGGGTTTGAAATGTATCGATGGTCGGTACAGGGATAATCCGTAAAAACTATAAGGTTGTATCATGGTAGTTATTCGTCTTACTCGTGGTGGTGCTAAAAAGCGTCCATTCTATCAAATCGTTGTAACTGACAGCCGCAATGCGCGTGACGGTCGTTTCATCGAACGTATCGGTTTCTTCAACCCAACAGCTCAGGGTAAAGCAGAAAAACTTCGTTTAGATGCTGACCGTTTTGCTCACTGGGTAGCACAAGGTGCTCAACCTTCTGAACGTGTTGCTTCTTTAGCTGCTCAAGCTAAGAAAGCTGCAGTTGCTGCATAATTTTTTATAAATTAGGTAGTTGCCCATGACACCAACACAGAATGTTCCCGAAGATCGTATTCAGATTGGACAGTTACGTTCAGCATATGGATTAAATGGGTGGCTCTGGGTCTATTCCAATACAGAACCCATGAGCAATATCTTTGACTATCTGCCTTGGTACATTGAGACCAAGGCGGGTTGGCAAATTGTCGATGTAAAACGTTGGAAACCACATGGCAAAGGTCTGGTTGTTTCGCTAAAAGGTGTGAGTGATCGCACTGGCGCAGACGAACTGGTTGGCTCCAATGTCTGGATTTCAAAATCGCAGCTTCCACAAGCAGGTATGGATGAGTATTACTGGACAGATTTGAAAGGCTTAACAGTATTAGGTTTGGATGACGCTGAACAGGAAGTCAATCTCGGTAAAATCCATGAAATGTTTGAGACAGGTGCCAATGATGTGATGGTGGTTCACGCAACACCAGATAGCGTTGATGCTGAAGAGCGTATGATTCCGTGGCATAAAGATGTGGTACAGCGAGTTGATCTTGAAGCTGGTCGTATCTACGTGAATTGGGGCGTAGATTATTAATCCTTTAAGGATAAACGCAGCAGGAAAATAGAGGAGTCTGCGATGTTTTTTGCAGTCATTACGCTTTTTCCTGAAATGTTTGAAGCGATTACAGCCTACGGTATCAGCGGGCGTGCGGCAAAACGTGAAATAGTACAAGTCACTTGTATTAATCCTCGCGATTATGCTGAGGGCAACTACAAAAGAGTGGATGAACGTCCATTTGGTGGTGGTCCAGGTATGGTGATGATGGCAGAACCTCTGTCAAAAGCAATCAGCCATGCCAAAGAGCTTGCAAGGCAAGCAGGATGTGTTCAGGTTCCCGTGGTGTATATGTCGCCACAAGGAAAAACCTTAAACGAACCTGCAGTACAGCAATTTGTCGAATATGACGGATTGATTGTGTTGTGTGGACGTTATGAAGGCGTTGATGAACGTTTGATCCAGCATTATGTTGATCAGGAATGGTCAATTGGAGATTACGTCTTGTCGGGCGGTGAACTGCCTGCGATGGTTTTATTGGACAGTATTATCCGGAGACTTCCGGGTGCTATGTCAGATGAACAATCTCACGTGCAAGATTCATTTGTGGATGGTCTTTTAGATTGCCCACAATATACTAAGCCAGACCATTTTGAAGGTTTGGATGTGCCTGAAGTACTTAAATCCGGGTATCATGCAAATATTGAAAAATGGCGGTTTTTGCAGCGCTATCAACGCACCTTGGAACGCCGGCCTGAGCTGGTTGAAAAGGTAGAGTTGACCAAGCAGCAAAAAAAATGGCTCAAAGATTCGCAAGAACAGAGTAAATAAGCTCAGTTTACGCAAACATACGACAAGCATGTCGCTTGAAGTATTTAATAGGCTCTTTATGCATTGAAGCGGTCAAGCATGAAGGGAAAGTCAATCGGGCCTATGCGCTTTAGCCTCTAGTCCCAGTGGATATCAGACCTCTTCTGACCCACATTATTGGAGATACCCCATGAGCGGTAAGCATCCTTTAGTACAAGCTGTTGAAAATGCTCAGCTTAAACAAGACATCCCAGCTTTTGCACCAGGTGACACAGTAGTTGTTCAAGTAAAAGTAAAAGAAGGCGACCGTGAACGTCTACAAGCGTTCGAAGGCGTTGTAATCGCTAAGAAAAACCGTGGCTTGAACTCTGCGTTCACAGTACGTAAAATTTCTAGCGGTGTTGGTGTTGAGCGTGTATTCCAAACTCACTCACCAATCGTTGCTGGTATCGAAGTGAAACGTCGTGGTGACGTTCGTCGTGCTAAACTTTACTACCTACGTGAATTGTCTGGTAAAGCTGCACGTATTCGTGAAAAATTACCAGCTCGTAAAATTAAAGCTTAATTTTAAGTTTTATACGAGTAAAAAAATGCGCCTGTTGGCGCATTTTTTATGTCTGAAATTTGAGTGGTTATAAGCCTTGCTGTTTTAAACGGTTGGCATGCTGTCGGTAAACATCTACGGGATCCGGTGCAAAGAAAGATTTCAGACCAAATACTTGATTGACTTCATCTAAATGGTTCCAATTATAGTTATCGCGGATGGTTTTACCAAACTTGGCACTACAACGTGACACCAGGCCATCATTTTCTTTACCGCCATCAATCAGCCAGCTGGTTACTTCTAAGGCTGAATCCGGATCAAGTACATTGGTCACAGTGCTGCTACCTGTAAAGGAGTAATTGTATATGCCGTTGTCAAGAAGTTTACCTTCCCCACATGGTGTGGTGGGCAGACCGATAGGGAATTTGGCATTAAACTGTGCAGCGCCTGCACGGGTTAAACTTGTTCCTCCTGCAAGTGAATCATGCGGAAAACTCTTCGGGTCAAGCCCTTGTGCCCAGGTAATTGCTTTGGAAACAAAATTGATGATACCTACCAGTGGACTTTCTATAGCTGTACCTTCAGCAGATAAAATTAGGTCTGCCACAGGCGAGCCTGTATTTGGAGCACCTACACCTGTCATGGAGGCAACTTTGTCTGGCATTGCGCCGCCCACATAGCGAATAGTTGGACCGCCATGTGAATGACCAATCAGATTGACTTTCTCTGCCCCGGTTAATGCCAGAATCTCTTCGACTTGTTGTACCAGTTGTTCACCACGAATTTCAGACGAGTTAAATGGCGATACACGGGTGGCCCAGACATTGGCGCCATTTCGTGCCAAGTCGGGCAAAATTTGGTACCAGTAATCAAGACCAAACTGGTCTGTACCTACGGTAATGAAACCTGCCATACCGTGACTAAAAACAATCGGATATTTGGTTTTTGCATAAGTTGAGACCGCTTTAGCTGTCACTTGTGAGGTGTTGGATGCCTGAACAGTACTTAATAGTGTGCTAGTGAGTAAACCAGCGAGTAATAGTCCGTATTTCATAAAAAAATCCTCATTTTTTTATTTTATGTATCCTTGCATATGCTAAATCCGGGGTGCTAAATACCAGACTCAGCGCATGATTTAAAAGTTGCAGCTCTGACCCAATCGTTAAGTGAGGTCCTGAACGATAAAGAAAATATATAAGAGTATGATTTCTGATGCGTCTAGCTATTATAAACCTTGCAGTTTGAGACGGTTGGCATGTTGTCTGAACAGGGCAACCGGATCAGGAGCAAATAGCCCTTTCAGGCCAAACATCATATTCGCCAGATCGGTATGGTTCAGATTGTAATTGTCACGAATGACCTGACCAATATGCGAACTGCAACGGGCCACCATGCCATCATTGTCTTTGTTGCCATAAGACAGTGGACCGAGTTGCATCAGAATGCTATCAATGTCCAGAAGATTGGTGGTTTGAGCTGTACCGCCCCAAGAATAGTAGTAAATATCCTTATCGACTTTTGCACCGCTCTGGTTACAGTCTGAAGCCAAAGCAGCAGTGGGGAAACGTTTATTAAAGTTTGCAGATTCCACTTCAGTCAGAGACTTCATTGAAGCATCAAAGTTCACCGGAATGTCCGGATTGGTTTGAGCCCAGGTCAGTAGTGGCCCAATAATGTATTGGCCCAGAATATTGAATGCCGTTCGGCTGATGCTATTGTTTTGAATATCATCGGCGACCTTGGAGCCGCGATAGGTTCCGCCCACGCCGGTGACTGATGCCACATATTGCGGTTCTACGGCTGCTACATATTGTACGGTTGGGCCGCCATGACTGTGGCCAATCAGGTTCACTTTATCCTGCCCCGTAATCGCGAGTACTTCTTCGACTTGAGCAATCAGTTGTTCACCACGGAACTCGGTGGTATTGGCAGGGGAGAGCTGCGCGGCAAAAACAGTCGAACCATTGCGTGCCATATCAGGCAAAATCTGGTACCAATAATCAATATTGAAACTGTCATCGCCAATGCGTGACCAGCCTAACCAGCCATGGGTCATGACAATGGGATACCGGGTCTTTGCATAGTCAGATTTGACCGTTTCTTGAATTTGCAAAATTCCTTTTGCTGCCTGTGTTTCAGCTGCCAGCCCGAGTGTCAGGGTCATCATGACAGCAAGCTTGGTCGTTTTTTTACTTTTTAAAGTTTTCATCAATTTTTTCCTTAAATATTTTTGTTTTTATTCATATCAGTACATCCATAAGTTGATTAATCTCATCTTCTTATTGGCTTACAGTGCGATTAATCGCCATACGGTAATTTTCCTCCCTGATCATGGATGGTTTCAAAAGTCCCGACTCGAAGTTGTTGTTGTGGTTTATTAAAATGCTGGGTACGTAATTTTTGCACGGCTTGCTGCTTGGCTTCGTCACTCATGCCGCTTTTCATGATGCTGTCCCGTTCATCCAGATACTGATTGACCTTAACTTTCCAGTCATTGCGTTGCTCATCTAATGCTTCTAAACGTTGAGTGGCTTCAGGACCAACCAGATTCATGCGCATCTGATGAATATCTTGCGCTGAGCCGCCACGCGCCTTAATGTCTGCCGTAAGTTTACGCAGGTCTTCCAGTTTATTGAGCTGTTCGAGGTTTGCTTTCCAGTCTTCAGGTAACTGGTTAAAAAGATCTTTTAATTTTTGTGCTTTTTGTGCTTCGGTTAAGCTCTTGTCTGCCAGAACGGTCATGCGATTGAGCGTGTATTCATGATAGGTATCTTCAGTACCAAATAAGCCTTCAATTTCGTAGTCAGAGAAAAGCTGTTTACGCAGATTTTTCATATGGGCAAAAATGCTTTGATAATATTTAGGATCTTCCTTATCGATATTTGGGGGCTGCAACTCGCCCAGTTTTTCCCGGTAATTGATATAGCGATTCCACAAATCAATAATTTGCCCTAGAGCCGGCTCCTTATAGTTTTGCTGTATATAAGTTTTAAAATCATGTTGGATCTGTTTAAGATCTTTTTCGCCATACTGGGTAATAAAATATTCAAAACAGTTGCGGGTCTGCTCATTTACGATTAAACGGTTGGCATTGTCCAGGCGTAACTGACAGTTCACTTCAGTGTCTTGCTGGCTAGGACTGACGAAAGCTCGACTCTGATCGGTAGGGGCTGGTATAGACGATGTTAAGAGATGATTCTGCACCTCAGCCCTTTGAGCGGTTTCCGTTTGTTCTGCTGTGGATTGGGAAGGTGCGAGCCAAAATAACAGCACAGCCAAGCACACTATAATAACAAGCAAAATAATCCATAATTTATGATGTTTATGCATGTCCTATGTAACCTTCTTTATTGTGTTTTTTAAGGTTCTAAAATTGAATTCAATTTGCCATAAAGAAAGTGAATAAAACGTAGAAAAGTTGTAAAAAATGACAAGCGGTTGTTAACATAGCAGCCGTTTGAACTTGTTTGATTTTCACTATGAAAAAAACGTCACCTAAAATTCAACGCCGTCATATCAGCGGCGTATTTTTACTGAATAAGCCTTTGGGTATCAGTTCAAATGCGGCCTTGCAAAAAGTACGCTGGTTGTATCGGGCACAAAAGGCCGGACATACCGGAGCGCTTGATCCACTGGCCTCAGGTTTATTGCCCATCTGTTTGGGTGAGGCAACCAAATTTTCCCATTATTTACTCGATTCGACCAAGCGTTACCAGACCACCATTCATTTGGGACACAGTACCACCACCGGTGATGTCGAAGGTGAAGTGTTACTGGAACAGGCTGTGCCTGTATTGTCTGAAGAGAAAATTACCCAGGTTCTGGAAAAATTTGTTGGTGATATTCAGCAAGTGCCGCCGATGTATTCGGCCTTGAAAAAGGAAGGCCGTCCGCTGTATGAATTGGCACGCAAAGGGATAGAAATTGAACGGGAAGCACGTCCGATTCATATTTATGCCATCGAATTACTCTCTTTTACCGAAAATAGTATTAGCCTGGATGTGACCTGTTCTAAAGGTACCTACATTCGTGTATTGGGCGAAGATATTGCCCAGGCCTTGGGAACCTTTGGTCACCTGACTTATCTGCACCGGATTAAAACCGGTCATTTTGACCTGATTCCTGAATACACCATCGAGTATCTGGAGAGTCTGACTGAGCAAGAGCGTGAGGCTTTGTTGTTGCCTGCCTATGCACCGGTCGATCATTTCCCTAAAGTTCAGGCACCTGAAGGACGTGCTGAATATTTTAGCCGTGGTATGGAAAGCAATATTGAGCATGCCGCGGAAGAGCAGGTGCTGGTGTTCGATGGTGAAAAATGTTTAGGTCTGGCGGAAATCACTGACCGTAAGCGTCTGGTTCCGAAACGTGTGTTAAATCTCGAATAATTGTTGAAATAAATGTATGGAAATTGAAATTATCTTAAGCCTTCTGTTTTTTGCATTTTTTGCCGGTGCGATTGATGCAGCAGTAGGAGGTGGCGGATTGATTCAAATTCCGGCCATTATGAATGCGATGCCGCAATTGTCGCCTGCGACGGTATTTGGTACCAACAAACTGTCATCGATCTGCGGTACCGCATCGGCAGCCTATTCATTTGTACGTCAAGTCAAATTGCGCTGGAAGCTGCTGGCGATTATTGCCAGCTGTGCATTTGTCAGCTCTTTTGCCGGGGCGGCTTGTGTCAGCATGATTCCCAAAGAAGTGCTGCGTCCTTTTGTACTGGTGATGCTGATAGTGATTGCTATCTATACCTTTATGAAAAAGCAGTTTGGGCAAGTATATGTGCGGCAGGAACTGACACCGAAAATCTTGCTGCTGGCTGCTGCGGGTAGCCTCGCGATTGGTTTTTATGACGGCATTTTTGGTCCGGGCACCGGCAGTTTCTTCATTTTCTTTTTTATCCGTTACCTGCAAGCGGACTTTCTGCATGCTTCAGCCTTGTCCAAGGTTGCCAATTTAACCACCAACCTTGCTGCACTGAGCTTTTTTGTGCCGACCGGTCATGTCCTGTTTGGTTTGGGGTTGATGATGGCTGCCGCTAATGTAGTCGGTTCAATAGTTGGTGTGCGGGCTGCATTGAAATATGGTAGCGGCTTTATTCGGATTCTGTTTTTAATTTTGGTCAGTATCCTGATTGTCCGTTTGGGATATCAGACCTTTTTTCCATAAATCATTCTCGACATTAAAATTTTTCATACAAATTCTCCTTATAAAAGTTCCTGAATATTTGTCCATTCCACTCTATGCTGGATTAAAGGCAGGATAAAAACAGGAGAAAAATTACATGATGACCATTTTCGAAGCATTAAGGGAAAGTCATGAAATCCAGCGTGATCTTTCAGAAAGATTACTGCAAACTTCTGGAGATTCACCAGAACGCCATGAATTATTCCAACAACTAAAGAATGAATTATTTGCACATGAAACGGCTGAAGATCGTTATTTTTATGTTCCACTCATGATGACAGATTCTGGACTGAATATTACCCGTCATGCCTTGGCCGAACATCATGAAATGGATGAGATGATTGAAGAGCTGAGCGAAATAGATTTCAGCAATCCCGGCTGGATTGCGTTAGCCAAAAAGCTTTCTGAAAAGGTCCATCATCATTTGAAAGAGGAAGAACACGGCTTTTTTCAACAGGCCGGAAAAATTCTGGAAGAGGAACAGAAAACAGCTTTAGCAGTGCAGTACAAGAATGAATATCGGCGTTATAAAGAAATGAAAAAAGATATGCTGGTAAAAAACTAAAATTTAAATTGGCGGATTCAAGCGGCAAGTGCAACAGTATAAAAACCAGCCATAACTTCACTCGGTGTATGCCAACCTAGTGTTTTTCTAGGACGATGGTTGAGTGCAAATTCTATCTGCTCTATTTGTTCGTTTAACACGTCATCAAACGATGACGATTTTGGCAGATATTGCCGGATTAAACCATTCGTATTTTCATTTCTAGCTCGCTGAATAGACTTGTAAGGATCAGCAAAATACGTATCTATGCCAGCATCAGTAATTCTTTTGTGTTCGGAAAATTCCTTGCCATTATCAAATGTCACACTATAAGCATGGCTCATCTGTAAACGATCTAATGCACAAGTAATCGTTTGAGAGGATGCTCTCGTTGGCCCTAAATGAACAATATGTACGTACAGGCTCTTTCGATCAACG
>NZ_VOYL01000018.1:0-55696 GCF_013420295.1 Acinetobacter sp. YH01018 | reverse complement strand
TAACGGTTCAATTTCTTTAAAGGCTTCTCGACTAATGTCGCTGGGATATGGTTTTCTCATTGAATAATTTTAACAAATTCTTTTTTTAAGTGCTAAAAAAGAATGAAATTAATACTGGATAGGCTCTAAGCAAAAGCAGGCCAGGATGAAATCACTAAATGAATAACTCCCTGACTTGCAAGTCAGATGGCTTAATTAAAGAATTCTGTACACCAAATGATTTGACTACTGCGGTTTATTTTCTCGAAACCACCAGAAACTGATTGCCTAAAAACGTTGCTCCACAAGTTGTCCTATCACCTGCAATCACCACCCCACGTCCTTTCACAGTAGTTGACTGTTCAGCAGCAATCGCGGACACAACAGTTTGGCATTTCGGACAATAATGCTTCATGCCATGCAAATGCACAGCCACTCCATTTATGATAAAAGAAGAATCGCATTCCGAAACTATACCGCCGTGCGAGGTGGTAGAACCGAGGGTTATTAAAGACTGAGCCATTGTTATTCTTCTTGTACTTTATAAAAATTATTTTCTTATTTTAGCATGAGTTGAATTTTAAGCTAGATGAGTCAGAACTCCTTCATCTTAAACATAAAAAGCACCCGCAGGTGCTTTTTATTTCAATTCCAAATTATGGTTTAACCACAACCATCACCTGAATCGCTTCTGGTGTGACAGATAAGCCATCCAACAAGCTCAAGCCTTCTTTCTGGAATTTCTGTAAGCGTGAAATTTCATCTTCACGGATACTTGGGTTGAATTGCTTCAGGTAAGTTAAACGGTCAATTTCATATTGCCATTTATTGCCATAAACTTCTTTTGCCTGCTGCTTGAAGTTTGGCAATGCAGATTTGGCAATATCCAAGGCTTGTGCATAACGCTGCTCAATCACTTCACGGCGTGCTTTCACCACTTGACGGCAGCTATTGCCATCTAGGTGATGCAAATAAGGTTTCAGGATTTCTGGTGCAATCTTTTCAGACAGGTCCTGACCTTTTTCACTAAGCAATACACGAATCAACTGTTGTGGCAAGCTGGATGGCAGGTTCAATGCCTTCGGTGCAACCACATCCACCTTGAACCAGACTTCCATCAATACCGAACCCTGTGGCAAGGCTGCTGATTTTAATACCGCAACGTTGGTACTACCAAAAGATTGAGTATTGATCATTTCCATCACACTTTCAGTGAATGGATGCTCAAGGGTTAAATACTGGGCATCTTCACGAACTTGCGCCTGATCACGATAGAAAGTCGCAGTCATGCCTTCTTCATCTAAAGACAAGCCTTGTACCTGCATTTGATCGGTCGGCTTGATGATCACCGTACCGTTACTTTGCTCATCAAAATCGATATTGGTCGACGCCATGAAGCGTTTCATAAACATCGGCAAAGTAGTGTTGTCATCATAATCTTCAAGCGCCTGCACAATTTCCTGTGCCACGATTGGACGGCAAGAGTTGTATTCCAGCAGACGGTCACGGCCTTCCTGCAATTCAGCTTCCAGCGCTTCACGCTGAACACTAACTTCTTCCAGCAAATCTTCAAACTGCTGGCCTAAATCTGCCAGTAAACAGTCTTTTAATTTCACAATAAAGTTTTCTTGCAGTGTTTGTGCCGTCGGGGAAATATTACTGAAAATATTTAAGCCTTCGTTGTACCAGCGGAACATACGCTCTTGCGCTGTACCAACCAGATAAGGCACATGAATCTGAATCCGGTTTTCCTGACCAATACGGTCCAGACGACCAATACGCTGTTCAAGCACATCCGGGTTCGCAGGCAAATCAAATAAGATCAGGTCAGAGGCAAACTGGAAGTTACGCCCTTCTGAACCGATTTCAGAACACAATAGAATTTGTGCCCCATAAGACTCTTCAGCGAAATAAGCCGCTGCCTGGTCACGCTCAAGCAGGCTCATACCTTCATGGAACATGGCAGTACGGATACCAGCATGTAAACGCAGCACATTTTCCAGTGCTTCCACTACAGGACCACTACGTGCAATCAGCAACACTTTTTTGTGTTTAAGATCAGTACGCAGCTTTTCCATCAGCCACATCACGCGTGGATCATGTTCCATCCATGCGCCATCCAGCTGAGCTTCTTCCGGCCACATCTGTTCACGTAGCTTACCGTCTTTTGACCAGTTTGCAGGTGCTGGTAAAGGTGCTGGTTGACAGTCACGACCCGGGAAACCCTGAATCGCTTCACGGGTATTACGGAATAAGATACGGCCAGTACCATGACGGTCTAATAATTCGTGAATAGCACGGAAACGCTGTTCCGGCTCATCCTGAATGCTATGACCCAATAAACCTTCAATCGCTTTTAAATGCCCTTCTTCCAAAGGCAGGTCTGACATCAGCACTTCAGCAATTTTTGCAGTCTGATGATACTGCTCTTCTTCATCAAGGAAGCGATCAAGTGAACTGAAACGTTGTGGATCAAGCAGACGTAAACGGGCAAAATGGCTTTCTACACCTAACTGTTCAGGTGTTGCTGTAAGCAGTAACACACCCGGGGTTTTTTCCGCCAGCTCTTCAACCAAATCGTAACGGTCATTACCTCCTTCTTCTTCACTCCACATCAGGTGATGAGCTTCATCCACCACCAGAAGATCAAAACCAGCTTCTAAAGCCTGTTCACGTAAATCCTCGTGATCCACCATCAAATCAACAGAAGCAATGATGCGCTGCTCGGTCAGGAATGGGTTTAGATCAGGATCATGTTCCTTGATGGATGCGGTACGGGTCAAATCGAACAGTGAAAATTCCAGATTAAAACGGCGGCGCATTTCAATCATCCACTGATATTGCAGTGAATCTGGCACGAGAATCAGGATACGTTCAGAACGCGATGTTTTGAGTTGCTGATGAATAATCAGGCCCGCTTCAATGGTTTTACCCAAACCGACTTCGTCCGCAAGTAAGACACGCGGTGCAAAACGCTGTCCCACTTCATGGGCAATATAAAGCTGGTGCGGAATCAGGCCTACACGCGCACCGACCATGCCGCGCAGAGGACTGTTCTTCATATTGGCTTGCATCAGTAAAGCTTCAATACGCAGGTCATACCATTCTTTATAGTCGACCTGACTGGCCAGTAAACGGTCAAGCGGTTTAGACAGCTGGATGGTCGCACCGATACGGGTTTCATTGAGTGACTTACGTTCTTCTGAGCCATCTTCCAGATTACGCACGACGTTATAGCGCACCACACCATGACGGTCTTCCAAAGACTCAACTGTCCATTGGGTGCCTTCCTGATCCTGCAGTTCATCCTTCACATTGAACACAATACGTGATAAAGGTGCATTGTTACGTGCATAGACACGTGTTTCATCACTTTTTGGGAATAAGATGCTAACCGATCTTTCATCTACATCTATAAGAACCCCTAAACCGAGTTCTGTTTCCGTATCTGATAACCAACGCTGACCAATAGCAAACTGATGCAATTTTTCCACCTTTATCTAAAAATGAGGACACTAATTTCAAGCCCAAAATCTGCTTGGTATTTGAGCAAAAAACCAGGTCTTTAAGCAATATATTTTGACATAAAGCCCACTAAAAAGTGCGCAAAATCTATGAGGATTAAAAAGTTTTTACTTTAAAAAGGAACTGGAGCATAAAACTCCATCAGCTGTTCTGTTTGCGGATGATAAAAACTTAAGTTTTCAGCATGCAGGCACAGACGCGGCATCATCAGTTGCTGCTCAGGAGTGGCATATAAAGTATCACCAATAATAGGATGACCCAGATATTGCATATGCACGCGTAGCTGATGGGAACGGCCGGTAATCGGGCTAAGTTTGACCCTCGTCACCGCCTGTCCCTGAATTTCAAAATGTTCGATGGCCTGCCAATGGGTCAGTGCAGGCTTGTTATGATTTGGATCGGCAATATGTAATGGTGGATGTTCAGGGTCATAGACGACAGGTACATCAACCGTGCCTTCCCCTTCAAGATGCCCTGCTACAAGCGCCTGATAGGTTTTGTCGGTTTGACGTTCCTGAAACTGGCGGGAAATGGTTTTTTGCCCCCATCTGCTCAGGCCAAACACCAGAATACCTGAAGTATCACGATCCAGGCGGTGAATCAGTAGTGTTTTGGGTTCTATTTCTAATAATCGGTTGATCACGCAATCTTGTAAATCTTCGGTTTTGCCAGGAACGGTGAGTACACCTGCAGGTTTATGGATGACCATAAAATCTTCATCACGATGTATCAGATGTTCGGTTAGAAAATTACTCAATGTTCAATCCCAGGCTGATCGCGCAAACAAGGCGGCAATGATAGAAAGCTTGGCGCAGAATTACAATGCACAATATTCGAATTGGTGACGGTTTTTCCGATTTTGCTCAAAAATTATTTCAATCCCGTGTTATCAACGTGCTGATTGCAATACAAAGCTGACCAGCGCATGTAGTGAATTGTGTTTTAGGACATCTTCATAAGTAATGTTTGCCCCATGCGCTCGCCAAATACCCACTAAAGTGACAATAGCAACAGAATCCAAACCGTACTGTTTCAGATCAAGATCAGGATCAATTTCCAGAGCATCCATGTTCAGTTGCTCTGCAACCGCAAGCATAATTCCCTTGGGGGAAAGCACATAATTGGATGGAGCACTTAAATCCCATAATCTAGTCAAACTATAGCTATTCATATGATGCAAGCCGTGTATCGAAATGTTATCAATCCATTGAATATGCTGGTCTTGATTCGACAATAAAATCGCATCGTCCACTACACAGATTTGCTCGGTGACACTTTGTAGATGCGGCAATATTTGCTTGAGCATCGGCGTGACCTGCCCGGCAAAAATCAGTTGGGGATACGATGATGCATATTCACCGAGTTGCTGCATGCCCTGCATCAGGTCATCGCCATACAAATCAACAATCGGAATATCTAAAGCTTTGGCTTTATTGGTGATCTGAACAAGATGGGTCATGAGGTCGCTGTCTTGTATGCCTGCCATCATCCTTAGGTTGTGCAATCCCACCAACACTAAAACCGATTCAGTTGCTGAAAGCTGCCATTTGGCTTGGGAGGGGGTGAGTTGGATCTTTTTGGGTAATGGATAAAACATTAAGCCTCAACCTGCGCTAAAAACTTCTCAATCGCTACCTGTGCAATCTCCGCATCTTCAAACGACTTCACACCTGACACCCCCATCGCTCCGACCAACTGCCCTTGATACAGAATCGGCTCACCACCTTCTAACATGCCCGAGAACGTTTCCATAGTCAGAAAGCCCATTTGACCGCCTTTGATAATATCTTCAAATAGCTTGGATGGACGGCGGCTCATTGCCGAGCATTTGGCTTTTTCTAGACATAAATTGGCTGTCATAGGTGATGCCCCATCCATACGTTTCATCGCAAGCAAATTACCCGTTTCATCTACAATGGCGATACTGACATTAAAATCATGTTCAAGTGCATATTCATAAGCTGAATTTAGTAAAAATTCCGCATCGCTTAAAGTCAAATAATGTTTGGTTTTCATATTCGCTCTCAAAAATTCTTTATAAAAAAGCCCGCTATAAAACGGGCTTCATTTACATGCTCAAAATTAAGCGGATGCTTTCATTTCAGCAAAGGTTTCTTTCGCAGCTTGAATAGTAAATTCAATATCTTCATCACTGTGTGCAGCTGAAATAAAGCCAGCTTCAAATGCAGATGGCGCAAAATTCACCCCACGCTGCAACATGCCATGGAAGAATTTACGGAAGGCATTCACATCACATTTCAGCATTGAATCAAAGCTGGTAATGTCTTCTTGATCGGTAAAGTACAAACCGAACATCCCGCCCACTTGTTGAGTCTTGAATGGAATATCTGCTTCATCCGCAGCAGCTTGTAAACCGGCAAGCAGTTTTTCGAGTTGCGCAGTTAATTTTTCATAAAAACCTTCGGCACGTAAATGTTTAAACATTTCAATACCGGCACGCATCGCGAGTGGATTACCTGACAATGTCCCTGCTTGATAGACTTTACCCAGTGGCGCGATGCATTCCATCACTTCTCGTTTACCACCAAACGCACCGACTGGCAGGCCTGCACCAATAATTTTACCCAAAGTGGTCAAATCAGGTGTTACGCCATAATGTGCCTGTGCACCGCCTAGACCGACACGGAAACCGGTCATCACTTCATCAATGATGAAAACCGAACCATGCTCATCACATACATCACGAATTGCTTGCAGGAAACCGTCAATCGGTTTCACCAAGTTCATGTTGCCTGCGACTGGCTCAACAATTACGCCAGCAATTTCATGACCGAATTTAGCAAAACATTCTTTTAAAGTCGCGATGTCATTGTATGGCAGGGTTAAAGTGTGCTTGGCAAAATCAGCCGGTACACCCGCAGAAGTCGCTTCACCTTCACCGCTAGTCAACATGCCTGAACCCGCTTTAACTAAAAGCGAGTCTGAGTGACCGTGGTAACAGCCTTCAAATTTTACAATCTTATCGCGGCCTGTGTAGCCTCGTGCCAAACGGATTGCTGTCATGGTTGCTTCCGTACCTGAATTGGTCATACGAACCAGTTCAATCGACGGCATGATTTCACAGATGATGTCAGCCAGGGTTGTTTCATGAACTGTTGGTGCACCAAAGCTTAAGCCATCAACAGCAGCCTCTTGTACGGCTTTAATGATGTCAGGATGGGCATGGCCTAAAATCATCGGTCCCCATGAACCAACATAGTCCACATAGCGTTTACCATCGACATCGTATAAATAGGCACCTTTGGCTTTTTCAATAAATACAGGCGTACCACCCACCCCATTAAACGCACGTACCGGTGAATTCACCCCACCCGGAATATGTTTGCTGGCTTGTTTAAACAATTGTTCTTGCTTTGGAGATAGGCTCATGAATTTACTCAACTCAAAATTAAATCAATCTAAATCTATATTATTAAAGGCTGTCTTGAAAAAGTGTAGACCATTCATCAAGACGCTCAGGAATGGCATGCATAGGACGACCTAATATATCACTAATCACTGCACAATAATCTGCACCAGATTCAACCACGATCTTTGAATTTTCAACGGTTAACCCGCCAATGGCACAGATCGGCACATTTAGTTGCGTTTTGGCTTGTTTTAATGTTTCCAAACCAATGTTTCCGGCTTCAGGCTTACTCTCAGTCGCATAAATTGCACCAAATGCCACATAATTTGCACCATCGGCAATCGCCTGTTCTGCCAATTCCAGTGAATTGTTGCAACTGCGACCAATCAGGACACCTTCTGGCAAACGTGCAACCGCATCGACAATAGAGCCATCATCCTGGCCCAGATGCACACCTACACCGTATTTAACCGCAATTTCAAGATCGTCATTAATCACGAAAGGTACGCGATATTCAGCACACATGGCTTTCATATACTCAATTTCATAAAATTGATCTTCTTTGGCGACTTTTTTACGACGGTATTGCAATACTGAAATACCGCCATTGGCCATTGCACCTTCAAGCTTAGCCAATAAAAGTTCTAAAGGATCATCATTGGTGATCAGATATAAACCGCGCATAACAAACTGCCAAAATTAAAACTGCCCTATTATAGGCATATCAGGAACAAGATTCAGCGGAACTGACTTAATTCCTTAAAATTACAGCAGATGAATATCAAAAATTAGAAAACTTAAACGGTAGCAACTTTGAGTTAAATAGTGTGAAAATACCTATTTTCAGGGATAGATCATCTGAAGATTAAACGATTAAATAAACCACAAAATGACAATAAATAATAATTATAAAAACAAAAACTTGAAGCACTGAAAAGACTTCCTGATCCTTGATTATAAAATGCGCTTGGGGGAAGCGAATCAAGGATTAGGAAGTCATTCTATTTTTATTCCGCTAAAATTGGGTAATATCTTCAACTCTGACAAAGCATTTCTTGTAAATTTTTAATTCCATATTTTTTAATTTTGGTTCAAAAAGTTTAGCTTTTATCTAACCTTCCTTAAATAAAAAAAGCCTAGAGAAGGTCACTCTAGGCTTGGAAAACTTTAAAATTAGGACGCTCGAAGTAAGAAATAAATTTATTCAATGCCTGTTCTATTAATAGAATATTCACTCTACCATTGCAAGTCTACATTCCGTAAATTTACAAATATTTTATTTTTAGGTAAATTTTTTCAACACTATTCACATAATAAAAGTGATTTTTTAACTAACTGGGAATTTTATCCAGGGAACGATCTTTTAAACTTAAATTCCCACGCAACACATCAGAAAACATGCGCCAATCTGAAATAAAACTATAGAGCGGCTGTTTAAAACTGGCCGGTTTGTTTTTTTCAAAGCAGAAATGACCTGCCCATGCACTAGCATAGCCGAACAATAATCCATAAACCAGATACTTTGGCTTTCTTTTTACAATGGCACGACTTAATAGGCATGCCCCGACACTACTGCCGAATATATGCAAACGGCGACTCATAATATTACGATGCTCAGTTAGATAAAACCGATAGAATTCATGATAGTTTTGAATCGGCAGCTGAAATTCCGGTTCTGGATGATGTTCAAATTTGAGCTGGATTGTTGTATTCATGGTCATAGTCCTGCCTATTTTGATTCAAGTTAGCTCATATTTCAGCCAAATTAAAGTGTCCGCTTTTATCATTTTTTTGATCATTTGCAAAGCAACCAGTCAAGAATCCGTTCGTCAAGTCTTACATCAAAAATCATTTTCGCTACAATCATCAGCTTAGAATGAACAATGCTATTTCCGGCGCTATAAAAGAACAGATTTCATAATGCATGTGTAAGCTATAGATAATGTTTGCATTGCTGACATCGCATCAAAAAATTAGGATGAAAAATCATGATTGAAGTTGAATTAAAATTTCAAATTCCTGAAGCAAGACGTAATGCTTTACTGAAAGCATTGGATCCTAAAAAATCTGAAATTATTCAACTGAAAGCCAAATATTACGACACATCGGAACGCTTACTCTCACAGCATGGTGTTGCCTTAAGACAACGTCTGGAAGGCACACGCTGGATTCAAACCTTGAAAGCTGCCGGGAAAAGCCACTTACATCGTTTTGAGCACAATCATGACCTGGGTGAACTGGAACAGGCACCGCAACTGGATTTATCTATTTATGAGCAGGATGCTGAAGCACAACACATCCTGAAAAATGCTTTGGGTGAGGCACAGGATCAACTTAAATTACAGTTTGAAACTGATATACAGCGTACCTTTCGCGTCATTCATTTTGAAGAAACCGAGATAGAAGTCAGTCTAGATGTTGGTGAAGTGCGTACCGAAACAGCGCAGAGTGAAGTACATGAAGTTGAATTTGAATTGAAGTCAGGCTCAGTCCAATCTCTTCTCGCCTTTAGCTTTGAATGGGTGAAAAAATATCACCTTTGGCTGGACGTGCGCAGTAAGGCCGAAATCGGCAATCTTCTGGCCATCCAGCAACCCGTCAGTCCGGCAAAATTAGCCAAGGAATTTCATTTAAGTAAAAAAGACCCCGCCAATAAAAACTTGCGCATGCTGATTGCCCAGCAGTTACAGCATTTACTGCCAAATATCGCAGCTATTGCTGCAGGTGTTGCCGAGCAAACCCATATTCAGCAGGCACAAATTGCCCTGGATCATTTACATTTGACCCTGTCGTTATTTAAAGACTGGAATGAGGCAGTTTCCGACAAATGGGCGGTGCAGCTGGGTGCATTTAAGCATCAGTTTGATCATTTACAGCATTTGCAGCACATGCAGTCGACTTTAGGCGCATTTTTACAGAATCCCAATACTGCATCAAATTTAGCCAAAGATATTTTGTATGCTAAAGAAAAATTGGCCAATCTGGTACGTTCAACACAAAACGTACATCATTATCTGGAATTATTGATGTTTGGCTTGGACCACAAGGATAAGTCCCAAGTGCACGACTTAAAGTGGTTTGCGCAAAATACCCTGCAAAATCAATATAAACAACTCCAAGATCATCTCGCAAATACCGATATTGCCAATTTTGAAAGTCTGGATCAGTTAGCCACTAAAATTCATGAACTGAAATTTAGCTTCCCGATTCTAACTTCGATTTATGATGTCAAAAATTTGCAAAAATACAGCAAAGCCTTGAATGATGCGCAACTTGCAGCCAGTGAATATCAGATTCTGGCCTCTTCTGCCGAGTATATTCAGCAAACTGAACTGGAAGCCAGTGACTGGTTTGTGTTGGGTTGGCTGACAGCAAAACAGGAAGTGTATGCACAAAACCTGCTTGAAGCGACAGAACAATTCCTGGTGAGTCGTAAATTTATTAAGTAACAAATAAAGCGACAAAATTAAACCAGTCAAATCAAAGCGTATGGCATGATCTTTTAATGCACACCAATGAGTGGGGCGACATACGCTTGATCTACTTTCTGGCAAAACCCTACTCTTTTTTTGATACTGGCTTACAATGAAAGTCATGGCCCTATCGGATGATGAAGCGTCAGGAGTTTTAACATGCTTGAAGTAGAATTAAAATTTCAGATCCCCGCATCAGATCAAGAAAAGCTCTATCAGCTCTTCTTGAACAAGAATGCTCGCTTGATTTCTTTATACGCAAAATACTATGACACGCCCGAACGGCATTTGGCTGAAAAGAATATTTCATTACGGCAACGTCTTGAAGACGATCACTGGATACAAACTTTAAAAGCGCCCAGCGATCATTCCTTACAACGTTTTGAACTGGAAAGCGATTTAGGCAAACTAAATGCCCCTCCGGACTTGGCCCTTAAGATGTACCAGTCCGATCCGAAAGCAAAACAATTGCTGCAAAATGCTTTGGGCAAACAGGTTAAAAACCTGATTGTGCAATATGAAACAGTCGTTCAACGTCTGGTGCATGTGATTCATTTTAACCGTTCAAAAATTGAAGTCAGTCTGGATCGCGGCGAAATTCGACATAACGATCAGAGCGTGTCAATTTATGAAATTGAATTTGAGCTTAAACAAGGTTCCATACAAGACCTGATCAAATTTATTCACCCCTGGGTGCAGCGATATCATTTATGGCTAGATGTGCGAAGTAAAGCTCAACGCGGCGATTTGCTGGCACAGAGTTTAAAAAATCCTGCTGCTCAATTTGCCAGCCCACTCAAGCTGAATCCACAGGACTCAACAGATCAAGCTTTAAAGCAGATCATCAATAATACCTTGCAGCACCTATTGCCGAATGCATCAACCATCGCTTCCGGACAGTATGATAGCGAACATGTGCACCAGACTCGGGTTGCCATTCGCCGTTTAAGAAGTGCCTTACGTGTTTTTGAGGACTGGTCAAAAGATGTCAATCCAGACTGGCAAGAGCAGCTGACTCATCTGTTCCGCCAACTGGGTTCAACCCGTGATCGCGATGCCTTGAGTGAAGGACTTTTACCTCAGCTCGAACAGGCAGGTGCCCCTTTTGTTCAGCTTTCGAATACGCCTGAACAATCCGGCATTCCCATTGATGAATCATTACGTTCTTCAGACTTTGTAGAATTGATTCTGCATCTGCTGCGCTTTGTCGATCAGCCATGTAAAGAACAGAAAAAATCCGGATTAAAAAAAGATATCGCCAAAAAACTGCAAAAAATGCATCAACAAATCTGCAAAGATGCCGATCAATTTTTACAGCTGGATATTCCCTCCCGGCATCGTACCCGCAAACGGGTCAAACGCTTGCGTTATTGTGTAGAATTCGTGGCTTCGCTTTATCCTGTTCAAGATGTAAAGCACTATCTCAAAGATTTAAAACCCGCCCAGGAAAGTTTGGGACAATATAACGATTTGATGGTGGCCGAAACGCTGTTTCAGAATATGGTTAAACGTAAACAAAAATCGTGGTTTGCCTTGGGCTGGATTGCCAGTGAGAAAAAATACGTTCTGCAACAGGCTCAGCAGCATTTAGACTATTATTCTAAAACCGATACTTTCTGGTAAGTAGAAAATGTAAAATTAATATTAGCGATATTTGCCAAATATTTTCCAGGTTCCATTATCCGCCAGTGGATCACTATAACTGTCATTGCGCTGTTTGCGCGGCTTGTCACGGGCATCTACCAGCTCAAAATGTGGCTCTGTACTCAGTACAATACCATTTACATAAAACCGCGTACGAGTATATTCACTTTGTCCATGCTGGAACACATAAGTGCGTAAGTCGATAAATTCGCGATGTGCCACCAAAACTGCGGTATCATCACTTTCTAACCAGGCATTCATGGCTTGAATTTGTGCAGGCTCATATTGTCCACACTTATCCACCAGGCTGGCAATACCGCGAAAGGTTTTCGACTCTTTGGCGCGGGTTTTATTAATTCGGATGCGGTCAACATGAAAATAGAACAGCGGCAGATTCAAATGGCTGGGTAAATGCACCGCATCGAGTGTTTCATCTTGCATAAAAGGCTGGAATAGATCTTGTGCTCGTTCAATTAACCCGATCCATTGCCGGTAATATTCATCGACTTCTTTTTTAGAACCATAATAAATAGGTAAGCCTTCAACATTGGCCAGATTTGCAGGCGGCCAAATATTTTGACGCAATAAGGCGATGTCACTTTTTAAACTTTGTACAGCAATGGCATCTTGCATTGGATTATCCATTTTAATGCTTAGGCTATTTTTAGATTAAGCCAAAGGTTTAGTTTCTGCAAGGCTTTGCCTATAATAAGCCATTAGATCGTTTTTGCAGGAAAAGTTCATGGTTCAAAAGATTGAAGCAACAGATGTAACCGAAGAAGAAGCGTTAAATGCTGCTTTTTTTGAACGTGCTGATGAATTTATTAAACAGGCCAACGAATTTTGCCGTGTCGAAAAAGGTTCAGCCGTGAAACCTGCTGAAATGCGCGGACAAGTCAGCGCTGCCATGTTGTTTGCTACTGCCCGTTTTAATACTTGGGTAGCTGCCAATAACTTTAAAGATGGCAATGAAATGCGTGATGCCAAAGATCAGGTGATGTCGTACATCATGCAGCAATTCCAGATGATGCTGGAAGATAACTATGACGAATATTGCGAACAGTTTGAAAACTATCTTCGCTTCCGTCGTAACGAAGAATTTCATACCAACAAGCATGATCATGACCACAATCACGATCATTAATGAAAAGCCCTACGGGGCTTTTTTTATGTGCTGAGTTTTTGGATGAAAGGTCATCCAAAGCCAAAATACCTTAGTGTATGGTGACATGACAGAGATTTACTGAACCAAAGACTGACCATACAATAGCTGGAGACAGTTTCCGGAAACCTCTATTGTACTGGACCATTTTGGCACGCCTGCCGGATTATTTGGAAAAGTCGGCTCACTTACAGGACTGACGAAAACCGCCCGGGAAAATATTTTGTTGCGCTGGCAGGAGGATATTGCCGAACTGGCAAGGTATCCAAATGTTTATATCAAGATGTCTGGCCTGTTATGCCTGTATTAGGTCATCAGTTTCATAAACAAGACCGCTTAGCCAGCAAACAGGAAATCTATGATTTAGCCTTTCCACTGATTAGCCATGTACTGCGCCACTTTGGCAATTACCGGGTCATATTTGCCTTCAACTTTCCCATGGATCGGGTCATCAACAGCTCACTGCTGAACATCATTAATGCCTTTAGTGATGTGGTCGTGGGATCTATGAATGCACTGAAACAAGTTTTTTATCATAACGCGAAGCAGTTTTATCGGCTTTAAAAGAAACCTCCCCTAACCCCTCCTAAAAGGAGGGGAAAAGCACAACAAATATATGAATAGCAGGATAGAAAATAGCGTTTAAAAGTTATGACTTGTTTTGTGGCTTTCCATACTGGTCCGCCATGACTTCCACCAGCTGATCCAGCTTGAGGTATTTCTTGATCACGGTGTCTACATCGGCTTTGCTGAGTTTTGCAAAAGCCTGATCACGTTTTTCACGGTACAGTAAGTCGCGGTTATGTTCCAGTTGTGGCATAAGCATTGCGTGAATATTGCGCTCATCTTCCAAAGCAGTTACCCGTTTTTTCAGAATACTGGCTTTGGCTGCTTCCAGCTCCTGTTCAGTCACCCCTTTAGCAAGTAAATCATTCAGCACTTTATGCACAGCTTGTGATACTTGCGCCGACTTCGCTGCCGTATAATTGGCTTCTATGCTGAGTGCGCCTGAATCAATCCATTCATCCAGATCCAGATTGCTGCCAAAACCGTACACCAGGGCATTTTTCTCACGGAGTTCCTGGGCTAAACGTGAAGACAGTTGCGAGTCGCCCATAATATAGCCCAACACTATGAGTGCGGGTGCATCGGCATGATTCGAACCCACCGGCAAGGTCAAAATGGCCTGATAATTCCCAAATTCACGTTGCTCAGATAAGGCATGAATTTTTTGTGCCTGATATGCCTGATAATCAGAACTTAGACGCCGATAAGGCAATTGCGCTTTCCATCCTGAAAATTCTTTTTGCAGCAGTTTTAGCATGGGCTGAGCCTGATAATCACCCGTAATGGCAATTTGTGCATGATGACTGACAAAAAAATCTTGATATAACTTTTTCACTTGCTCAACCGTTGCCGCTTGAAGCTGCTGTTTGGACAGGTTCGGTTCAAAATGGTAACGCAAATCCCCTGGCTGATAAGTTTCCAATAAGCGGGTCATGGTCAATGCAGCAACCGTTTCAGGTTCGGTATAGGGACGATCCAGGCTCGACAGGCTCTGTGATTTAATCAGGTCAAACTGCGATTGTTCAAACTTCGGTGTTTTCAGAACATCAAGCATAAATTTGAAATAATCGTCAAATTTGTCTTTTTTCGCCACAATCTGAATGATAATGCTATTTGCAGATGCAGTAGCCGTTGCGCCACCACCGGCTTCAATTGACTTGTCGGCAATATCCTGCAAGCTGTATTGATCTGAGCCACGCAGCAGTAAATAGGCCATTAAATCCAGCACTTCACCCTTATTGAACAAAGATTTGTCCGTACCAAAGTCCACAGAAATGGTGGCATAGGTTTTATCATCACGGGTTGAGGTCGGATATAAAGCGTATGCAATACCGTTTTTCAAATTTCCGCGCTGAATTTTCTTTTCAGTATCCACCAAATACTGCTTCGAGGTTTTGACGTATTCCGCAACCTCCTGCTTATACACCCTGCTGTCTTTAAGCGGTTCTTCTTGCACACTGGCCTGATCTAAGGTTTTAGGCTGCTCGGCGGCCTGTTGTTGTAATGCTTTTTTCTGATCTTCCGGGGTCGGTTTAATATCTCCAGAAATGCGATGTTCTGGCACTAAAAACCGGATCAGGGTTTGATTGACATCAGCAAGCTTCAATTGCTTCACATTATTCAAATCGCTAAAGTACTGCGACCAATTCCCCTGATACGCCACATAATAATCACTTAATCTTCCACCCAAGGCGGCAGCATTGCTGAGCACACTGTCTGCCTGATTCTGAATCAGGTTTTTTACCCGGTTCAGTTCGGTCTCATTAAATGGCTGACTCTTTTCCACCCCTGCAACCAGTTCGGATTGCACCCTTTTCTCATCATGATTGGGTGCATAAATGGCGCCCATAAACACCAGATTAAAGTCCTGATCCAGCCAGGTGGTGGATTGAACGCCGGTACTTAAACCGGTTTCCACCATACTTTGATAAAGATGCCCACTCGGCTGCATGGTATATAAATAAGGTGTCAGTGCCAAAGCAGACTTGATCTTTTCATTTTTGCCATTCAGGTAAATATTGAATTTAGCCAGATCACTGCCCTTTTCCACGGCAAAATTTCTTTGCTGAATTTTGGCCGAATCCAGCACAGGAACCTTGGTCTGTGCTGGAACCTGGCGAGCTACTATAGGGCTAAACTGTTGATCAATCTGTTTTAACACAGCAGCTTTATCAAATTTACCGGAAATGATCATCACCGCATTATTCGGTGCATACCAAGTTCGATAAAATTTATTCAGCTCATCCATTTTGATGGACTGCAATTCTTTTAAATCGCCAATCGGCAAACGTCCCAGATACCGGTTGCCATAAGCAGATTTCCACATCTGGTCCATCATCACTGCAAAAGGCTGATCCATACGAACTTCACGTTCGCGTTTCACAATGGCAATTTCAGAAGGCACAAACTTTTCCTGCAGTACCAGTTTGTCCATACGTTCAGCTTCAAGATGAATCACTTGATTAATCGCATTCTGTTCAGGACGGATCACATTGGTATATTTGGTGGAATAATAATCCGTGCTGGCGTTGGTCATTAAGGTGTATTGATCCAGACGGCGCTGAAATTCTTCCCCCTTGATATTCTGTGTTCCCTTAAATGCCAGATGTTCGAGCAAATGCGCCAGACCACCTTTGCCCTGCGGATCATTGAGCGAACCGGTCAGATAGACCGTATTCATAAACACTTTATTTTCTTTATCGTTTTGCGCCAGCACCATGCGAAAACCATTGTCTAATGTATATTCTTCAATCTTCTGCTCAGATTTAACCAAAATCGGTTGTGCCCAGGCAGTTGCACTAAAACCAACAAATAATAATGAGATAGTAAGTTGTTTAAACCGCATGAGCATAATTATTCCAATTTATTCAGTCATATGAATTTTTAAGCATCACATCTTAGAAAATGATCATGATGTTGAGTAGTCACTTTTTGCAAGCATTGCCGTTTATTTCAACAGCTTTGTCGTTCATTTATATCCAGATGTTACACATGTAGCTCTGCCTGCATATATAATTTTGCATAACCCGAAATTTCAATCCGTTCATTTTCAAGCAGTTCACAATATAATTTTCCCCCACGCGCGGATGCCTGATAAGCCAGAATGTCTTTTTTGCCCAGTTTCTCCGCCCAAAGCGGTGCAATCGCGGTATGAATTGAACCGGTAACCGGATCTTCCTGAATGCCATTCGCGGGAGCAAAATAGCGCGATATACAATCATAAGGCGCAGCAGCCTGAGCAGTAATGGCCAGGTCCAGAACACGCTTGGGTTGGGTTTTCTCGGCTTGATTGAGTGTCCATTGTTTCAATAATTCCAGATTGGGCTTTTCATCCCGTACATCTTGTGGATTTGCATATTCCATAATGTAGGCTTGATGATTTAAAAAAACATTTTTAAATGGCTTGCTTAAAATTTGCTTTAAAATTTCAGGGTAATGGGTAATTTTTTTTGCACGGCGA
This sequence comes from Acinetobacter sp. YH01018, assembly GCF_013420295.1. NCBI lineage: Bacteria > Pseudomonadati > Pseudomonadota > Gammaproteobacteria > Moraxellales > Moraxellaceae > Acinetobacter > Acinetobacter sp. YH01018. The sequence continues at coordinate 38,516 of NZ_VOYL01000018.1, read as the reverse complement.
ATCGGAAAGTTCATTTTGATTTTGCCATCAGCCTCCTGGCTTACCACAAAAATACCGAGCTCTTTAACATGAAACCGAAGGGTTTTCGCAGCAGTATAATCTTTAAATAGTACAAAACTGCTGGCTAGCGTTGCATGTCCACAAAAGTTCACTTCTGTGGTTGGGGTAAACCAGCGGATTTCATAGTTTTCTGCATCAAGCATTTTTACAAAAGCAGTTTCTGCCAGATTATTTTCTAAGGCGATATTTTGCATCAAGACCTCATCCAGCCAGTGTTCAGTCACAATCACTGCCGCAGGATTTCCTTTAAATAGTTCCGTTGTAAAGGCATCTACCTGATACATTTTCATATTGATTTCCCCAATTTTAGATTCAGCACTTTGTATGTTCTAAATGTAATACAGACATTATTGCTGCAAGTATTCCATAGCGTGCTTTTTAAAAATAAAAAGCTGATCGAGAAAGACTGTTTTGTATCCGCCTGCAGATCAGCAACTTTATGTATAAATACTGGCCTATTAATTGCGATTTTCCCCTGGAAAAAACCTGGCTTTAAGGCTAGCTTATTCATATCTATATCATTGATTTCTATCTTATGCATTTTCAAGTCCATATGATTGATGTGAAAAATCAATTACAGAACTATATCTGGTTATTAGAACATATCCCGAGTAAAGAAGTAGTTGCAGTTGACCCTACTGAAGCACATCTGGTCGAAGAATTTTGTACAGCGAAAGGTTTAAAGCTGACTCAGATCTGGCTGACACATTGGCATAAAGACCATATTGGCGGTGTGCCCGAGCTTTTACAAAATCGTCATATCCCCGTTTATGGTCCACGGGAAGAATTAAGCAAAGTTCCTTTTATCACTCATCCCCTGCAACATGAAAATCATCTTAGTTTTCATGATTTAAATATTGAGATTATTGCCGTACCTGGACATACACTGGGGCATATCGTTTATTTTATTGATGCGCTGGATGTACTTTTCTGTGGCGATACATTGTTTGCCATGGGTTGTGGCCGTGTGTTTGAAGGAACATATGAGCAAATGTACCATTCGCTGAACCGTCTGGCTGCTTTGCCTGCACGCACCAAAGTCTACTGCACCCATGAATATACACTGGCCAATACCAAGTTTGCTTTACATGTCGAACCTGACAACCTGGCGATTCAGCAGCGCTTCGAACAGGTGGAAGCACTGCGTATGCTCGGTCAAAGTACCTTACCAAGTAGCATTGAATTGGAACTGCAAACTAATCCCTTTTTAAGGGTGGACAGCGTGGAAGAATTTCGGCACATACGACAGTTAAAAGATAACTTTTAATGGGTGTAGTATGTAGCAGCGATGAAAGTTTATAAAATTTGATGGATTTGGGTATAAGCATCGAGCTCGGCTTGCGTTACCACCTTGGTGACATGCATCTCGTCCACACGAACTAGCAGTAACCCACCTAAAGCCGGTTGATAACGACGGGCGCTGCCAAAAGGCGTATAGGACACTTTGGATTGTTCGCCGAAAAATAGCCAGTCCTCATGGCCCAGCATAACAGCAACAGGTACCTGACCTTGTTGCTGCATCTGCTGAATTTGCTTGATTACATTCTGTTCAATGGTTTCTGTGGTCATTACAATTCTGTCTTCATCTTGATCAACATTTTGCACCTGCCAGAATTCAATAAATTCTCTTGGTACAGTGCCATATATTTTATCTTTTTTTAAAATATGAAGCACTGTCATTTTTAGGCGGCTATTGAGTTGTGAATAAAATGACATGGCTGTTCCACTTCAGTGCGGTATTTCCCCCCAATTTATCCTTCCCCAAAACTACTCAAAGATAAAAACATTCATGCTCTAGTTAAAATTGTGTTTAAATATTTCCATTTCAAAAAATCAAGAAAATAGGCTAAAATAAATAAAAATCAATAATATGTAAAATAATTCCTTAAATACAAGATTGGTTTTTATCCGCAATTTAATTATTATTTACGCATTTCTTGCATAAAAAAAATACAAAATATTTATTTTATAAAAAACCTGTTCAAGCTACCCTTTAAAAAAATATCTGCATCCCTATTAATTATTTAATAGCAGTCAGTATCTAATACACAAGGAGTTCTCTCGTGAAGAAAGTTGTTAAGGCAAAAAATTTAATTGCATTTCGTATCTGGTTAGAAAAATTGGGCTATTCAGTAAAATCATTGACTGATAATCGTGGGTTTACCTTTAGCTTCAAAAAAGAATATGGTCTGGTCACATGTGATTTAGCAGGTAATGCGCTTGCCATGCAACTTGGCGAAGAATTCGAAGATCATTTAAAAGCTTAAAAGACTATTGGTCATTTTGGATTAGGGCAAAACAATAATAATTTTAAATCTATTTTTAAAAGCCCATTTTTTGGGCTTTTTATTTATGTTCACTTTTTACAGGCAATAAAAAAGCAAGGTCTATTTACCTTGCTTTAATATGGTGGGGATAGAGAGACTCGAACTCTCACGCCCAGAGGGCGCTGCGACCTGAACACAGTGCGTCTACCAATTCCGCCATATCCCCGTCAGGACCAGCTTAGTGCTGGGTTTTTCCTACAATAAAAAAGCAAGGTAGCTTACCTTGCCTTAATATGATGGTGGGGACGGAGAGACTCGAACTCTCACACCTTGCGGCGCTGGAACCTAAATCCAGTGCGTCTACCAATTTCGCCACGTCCCCATCAGGGTACCAACTGTGTGTTGGATTTTTTTAAAACTTGGCAGAGGATCAAGGATTCGAACCTTGACGAACGGTTTTGGAGACCGTCATGCTACCATTACACCAATCCTCTGTAACCTAATTATCAAACTATGCTGATATTTAAGTGGTGGGGACGGAGAGACTCGAACTCTCACACCTTGCGGCGCTGGAACCTAAATCCAGTGCGTCTACCAATTTCGCCACGTCCCCAATGGCTGTGTATATTATAGAGATCGATTCCTGATGACAAGACCTTTTTATGAAAAATCCACTTGTTTGTTTAAATAAAAAACAAAAACCGTTTTTCTGTATTTTTCTTAAGCATTTTCAGTGACTAAGCAGCATTTTATTGTAGCAATGTCGGTAAATCTCTGCTGTTTTTGCTTCGCCAACATGCCACATAAAAGCTGTTCAAACGCTAAATAAGGTTGTGGCAGTTCAATATTTAGCTGCTGGCAATGCAAATAGGCCCAATCGTGATAATTTTTCGCACTCAGGCGCTGATTTTTCAACCATTCATACAGAATAATACCCAACGCATAAATATCCGTTTGCACGGTTTTTTCGGCACCCTGAAAAAGTTCGGGTGCCATATAGCGTGGTGTTGCCGTTAGATTTTTCGGATTGTGGACTGCATTGATTTTTTGTACCTGCTCAAAATCAATTAAACATACGCGGTTTTGATGTTTAACCAAGTGCTCACGTTTTAAATCACCATGAATCCAGCCCAACTGATGCAACTGATCCACGGCATCTAAAAGCTTCAAAAAAGTCTGTTTGATCTGTTGTAGTGACATCTCGGCACAATTACCAAGCAATAAGTCTGCATCGCTTAGAATCAATGCTGCACTGCCCGACACCTGTGATTCAGCCAGGCTTTTAAAATTAGAAATCATTTGAAAAGGCAATAAAAAATCAGGCTGGCTGCTGGCAGAATTGGCTTGAGCTAAAAATTGCTGATAAAAAACCAGTTCATTTCGAAACCCTGCTTCAACACTTGGATGGCTATTTAAGCTTTGGGTTTTTAACCAATAGTGTTGTTGCTGATATTCAAAGGTATATAAACAACGCCCAAAAGTTAAACTTTTGGGCTTGGTCTTTAACATTAAATGGATATTAGAAAAATCCACATCTTTAAACGGCAATAAATTCTGCGGTTTTTTTCTCAGGATCATGCTGATAACTTAAAAGCTCTAAACAGTGCTGGATGGTTTTACCTACACGGGCATGGGTTTCAATAGAGGAGATTTTCGGCCAGGTTGCGCGCTCACCTTCTCTTTGCAATAACTTGAACAAATACGGACGTGGATTCTGAAACATGTAACTATAATGGCGCAGGCTATAATCACCTACGATATTCACATCCCCATAATAACCTTGATCAATCACCCCATAGCCATGATCGAGCAAACGGCGTACAGGGGGAAACATGCCGACCCGACCACGAGCAAAATCCATGATTCCTTTGGTAATGACTTTGCCCTGACGACGAACAATCCGCTCTGGCCAGCTCATCATATCTTGACGATAGCGTTCTACATCACTTTGCATGAATGGCACAATATGTGGATTCACCTGACTGGCAATGGTGTAATTTAAATTATACAGTCGCGCCATTTTTTCTTGCGGGAAATCACTTCTTACACTGCCGTCTACCCAACGGGTATTGGACATATAAGGGGTCAATTTGCCATCGTAACGCTTACTGGTGAGCTTAACCGGTGGAAACAGGATGGGCACAGCACAGGATGCCAACACCGCACTCCAAACCAGTAAATCTGGCGAAGTATAAGTATTCATGATGCGGGCTTGTTGTGAGGTGTCATAAGGTGCTACAGCGACATTAATATGTAAACCGGAAGTTTTAAAGGCTTCTTCAAATGTCACATCACCCAAGTTTTCAATCAGGAATTTTTTCAGGTATTTTACATCGGCAAAACCACCGTTTCCCTTTAAAAGGTCACCAAATTTACGAAAGTGAAAAGCTTCGGTAAAAAAGTTTTCACCATTTAAAAGACCGGTAATATCTGAAGGTTTTGAAGTACCGAGCATGGTGGTCATGATTGCCCCGGCACTCGAACCGGATAACACTTTAGGCATTAAATCCTGTTCAAGCAGTGCTTTACATACGCCGGTATGAAACAGTCCTAAAGTTGCTCCACCTGAAAACATGATCGCAGGCTGGCCATAAGCTTTTTTACACTGCTGAAAGAACTCTATTTTTTTTTCCATAGGCAAGCAAGTACAGTTGCTCGAAGCAATGTAAGCCAGGCTTTCACTGACTTCTTCCACATAATCTTCAATAATTTTTTTAGTGCCCACATAGGTAGCATTAAAAAGCATGGGATGTGCAATATTTGCGATATCGTAGCTTAAACCTTCACGCAATATGTACATGAGATCTTGGGTACGTTTTTGAAAACGGTAGCGTTTTAACCTGCTTAATCGCCCAGAAATAATTTCGGCATCAAAATAAGGTGAACAGTTATCCAATTTCCATTCTTGAGCACCGGATTCTTCATCTATTTTTAGGGCAATGCTTTTCCATTCTTCATATGTTTCAGCCGCAGCGAGCTGACTTTTTAATTTTTTTATACGGTATGCTTGATGTGGATTAATATTTGTCGTGAAATCATTAAATAACATATCTATCCCTCAAACACTTTCATTGTTATTTCCTGTCCCTGATCGGGTATCGAACATCATCTTTGTACAATCAACAAGTGATTAATCCATCATCATACCGCCTATTCAATTGGCAAACTATGGCTATTTGATATACAGTTTCCATGTAAAATGACCTTTTTCACTTTATCCTTATAAGCTGAACCATCATGGCAACAATTAATTTACCTGACAATATCTTACAAGTTCTTTCGACAGTACTCCAACAGCTACAGCAAAACCTACCTGAACTGAAACAAGAAACCAACTTTGAAGCTTCGGCTTATAAGTGGCAAAATAAACAATTAAACGCCATTCAGCAGCCTAAAAAAATCTATTTGGACGACTTAAAAGGTATAGAAAAACAAAAAGAAAAAGTGATTCAAAATACCCGGCAATTTTTAAAAGGCTTGCCTGCCAACGATGTGCTACTGACTGGCTCACGCGGTACAGGGAAATCCTCAATTGTACGTGCATTATTAACCGAGTATGAATCTGAAGGCTTGCGTTTAATTGAAATTGAACGTGATGATTTGGCCGATTTGCCGATGATTCAGAAACTGATTGAAAATCGCCCTGAGAAATTTATTGTCTACTGTGATGACCTGGCTTTTAACGCAGAAGATGAAAACTATCGCAGTTTAAAAAGTGTATTGGATGGTTCATTACAATCCGGTTCAAGCAATTTTATTATTTATGCCACCAGCAACCGCCGTCATTTATTGCCGGAATTTATGCATGAAAACACCCCGATAACGCGTATGGATGTTCCTCAATACACGGAGCTACACCCACAAGAAGCCATTGAAGAAAAAATTTCACTGTCTGACCGTTTCGGTATGTGGCTGTCGTTCTATCCGATGGATCAGAACTTGTACCTGGAAATCGTGCAGCACTATTTAGCAAAAGCTGGTATGTCCATGACAGATGAAGTACGCGCCGAAGCCTTAAGATGGTGTCAGGCACGTGGACAGCGTTCAGGGCGTGCAGCGTATCAGTTCTCAAAACACTGGATTGGATCACAACAGTTAAAAGCACTTTAAATCCGATCAAGTTTCATATAAAAACCAGCTTAAAATGAGCTGGTTCTTTTATAGAAATTTGGCTTTTAAAGCGGAAACACAAGATAAAAAGAAAGCAAAAATACATAACGAGTATCGGGAAGTAAAAGATCAATTTAATCAGTTTATTGAGAAAAATCGTTCAAAGTCATTCTAGCCCGATTTTATGCTTCAGACTTGAGTTGACGTTTATACTCAAACATTTTTCTATCTGTTTCAGCAGCTGCTTTAAACAGTCCTTGAGAAGGATGACGCATCGCCCCCAATCGCCGCAGCAATTTTTTCCTGTGTTAAAGCTTGTATAAGGCGACTCAAGAGTACTTCTACTACTCCTGCCTCATCATTTTCTACACTTAAAATCACAAACTCATCCCTACCTAAACGAGCCACAATATCATTACTGTGTGCAGTATTTCTGAGCACATAGGTAAAACTGATTCTGAATATAAATCCGCATATATCAAATTATACTTTGCCCCAACCGCTTCAACTGAGTATTAAAAAGAGACTCTCTCGCCTCTTTTTTAATTCTTTATATTTAAGCTTCGCTTGGATTGGTCAACTCTGTCATTGGCCAACGTGGCGTAGTCGTCACAGACAAGCCATCATGCTGCCCTGCTTTTAAACGCTGATAACCGGCAAAGGCAATCATGGCACCATTATCAGTACATAACGCGGGTTCTGCATAATAGACTTGGGCTTTAATTTTAGCCAAATCCGCTTCCAGACGTTCACGTAAACGTTTGTTGGCACTTACACCACCTGCAATCACCAAACGTTTTAAACCGGTCTGTTTCAGTGTTTTTACCGATTTTTTCACCAGTGTATCTACTAGTGCTTCCTGGAAGCTCGCTGCGATATCAGCTTCACGACCTTGACCTTCCACTTTTTTCAATTGAATGGAAACTGCCGTCTTTAAACCACTAAATGAAAAATCCAGACCTTGATGCAGCATTGGACGCGGGAAAGCAAAGGCTTCTGGATTCCCCTGCTCAGCCAGTTTTGAAATGTTCGGACCACCTGGATAAGGCAAGCCCATCATCTTTGCCACTTTATCAAAAGCTTCACCGGCAGCATCATCAATGGATTCACCCAGCAATTCATATTGACCAATGCCATGAGCTGCCATGAGCTGAGTATGCCCGCCAGAGACCAATAAAGCGACAAACGGAAATTCTGGCGGAGTTTTAGACAACAAAGGCGCCAACATATGACCTTCCATATGATGCACACCAATGGCCGGTTTATTCAAAGCAAACGCCAAGGTACGACCAAACAGTGCACCAGTCATAAGCGCTCCCATCAAGCCGGGACCACGTGTATAGGCGACGGCATCAATGTCTGATTTTTTAATATTGCTTTGTTCAAGCAACTGATTCATTAAAGGAATTAACTTACGCACATGATCGCGTGAAGCCAGTTCCGGGACCACTCCACCATATTCGGCATGCAGTTTAATCTGACTATATAACACCTGTCCTATTAAGCCGACTTCACTGTCATAGAGTGCTAACCCAGTTTCATCACAAGAAGTTTCCAAGCCCAGAACGATCATTAAACTGCCTTTTACCCGTATCTAAATATTGCTAAAGCTATTATAGACTTGTGATATGAGATGTAAATGAGTAAAATACTGCACTTCACTTGTGATCGAAGGCAATTCAGCCTAGATCTTATCCATAACTTAATGAGGATTCTTCATGCCACAAGTTAAATTGAAAGAAGGCGAACCAGTAGACGTAGCTATCCGTCGTTTCAAACGTTCATGCGAAAAAGCAGGTGTTTTAGCTGACGTTCGTAAACGTGAATTCTACGAAAAACCAACTCAAGAACGTAAACGTAAAAAAGCTGCTGCTGTTAAACGTTACCAAAAGAAATTGGCTCGCGAATCAGTTCGTACTACACGCCTTTACTAAGATTAATTTGTGATTGACTGCCTGGACTAAATAAATGACTACTTTAAAAAACCAAATCACTGAAGTTTTGAAAGCAACAATGCGTGCTAAAGAAATGAATAAGTTGACGGTTATTCGTAGTCTGCAGGCAGCAATTAAGCAAATCGAAGTCGATGAGCGCAAAGAGCTTGAGGACGCTCAAGTTCTTGCGGTCATTGAAAAGCAAATTAAACAACGTAAAGAATCGGTTAAAGCCTTTGAAGGCGCTGGCCGAGATGATTTAGCTAGTAAGGAACAAGCCGAAATTGAAGTGTTATCTCAATTTCTACCAGAAGCTATGACTGAGGAAGAGCTTGATTCTATCATTGCGCAGACGATTACTGCACAAGAAGCTACTAGCATGAAAGATATGGGTAAGGTGATGAATTCTCTGCGTCCGCTCATAGCCGGGCGCGCCGATCCTGCACAAGTTTCAGCTAAAATTAAAGCTAAACTTAGCTAACCCCACTTCTAAAATCGTTCTTTATCGTTGAACTGCCTTTAAGCAAAGACAGTTCAAATGTTTCATCTAATCTCTTATAAACATTCCCGATTATTTCAGATCACACTGAATATTATATTTTTTCAAAATCAGCATTTCTTTTGATGACATCACTTTATTAATGACGTCTTGCCTGGTCATGTGTCTAAATTGACGATCCAAAGACTCCCTGTTCTGATCTGCCGCCTGATATAACCGATCTACATAATTACCCACGATTCCACAGAATTTCGCTTGTTGCTGTGAAGTAAATCTGGTTTGCTGAGCATCCAAACTACTAAAAAAATTCCTGGTTTCTTGCTTATATTGCTCAGAAATTTGATCCACAGCTGCCACGTATTGCTCAACACTTGCTAAGGCAACATTTGATGTCGCACACCCCATTAAAAAACAGGAAAATAATATTTTTTTCATCATTCAATCAATATTGTTCATCGTCAGAAATACAAATGCAGCCTAAGATTATCATATACTTCAAGTTTCTAGATGTAGATTTTATTCTTCAATATGCAGAAAAGATGGCTTGTATTTAATATAAGCTTGCTCTGTAGGTGCCAGTAATTCACCCGAAGTTACCGTCCCTAAGCGTAAACGAATAATTTCAGGCAAATCGACCCGATAAGAATAAATTGGACTACCACATTCCTGACAAAAAACCCATGCTTTATTCGGGCTATGGAAATATTCTTTTAAAAATTTAAGTCCAGTGGTAATTTCAAATTTTGATTGCTGTAACGGACTGTTCCAGGCAAAGATTGAGCCTTGCGCCATTTGACAATCCTTACAGTAACAGATGATGGTTTTTTCAATTTCACCCTGATAACGATATTTCACCCTTCCACATAAGCATTGACCTTCTAGCATGTGTTACTCCTTGTTTTTATTATCACTGCAACATAATCATATACAACTAAATTCTGAGCTGTCGCTCTTTTTGCATTTCCTGAATCCGTACTTTTAATTTTGCAGCTAACACAGCATTATCTTTAGCCAAGCGCTGTGCATGCAATAAAGACTTAATCGCATTTTCTTCCGAACCCGACCAGTATTCTACTTCTGCCCGATAACGCAGCACATTCACCGTTCTAAACGGTGACAACCGGTCTATATTGGCCGCTTGCTGCATCAGGCGCCAAGCCTGAATATCACGCGGATTTTTATTGATAAAGCGTTGGATCAGACTGAAAGCTTGTACAGGCTCTTTTTGACGGATATAAACTTCTGCCAGTTTAAAAGCCAAAGCCCTGTTTTCCGGCATAATTCGTGCGGCTGACTGAATCGCCTGATAGGCTTGCTCGGTTTTGTTTTGCCCCAAATAAATATCGGTTTGAATCAAAACCAACAAATTATTTAAGCGTTGCTGTGCCTTTGCCTGATCTAAAACTTGCTGAGCTAAAACATAATCGCCTTGTTTTAGATAAAAAGCAGCCAATGCCAGCTGGCCGGAAAAATTATTGCGATTCGCCAAAACCTGAAGTTGTTGCTCTGTGGTCTGGTTAGAAATGACCTTGCTGTACCACTTCAGTATTTCAAAATCTTCATCATGCAAGCTTGATTTTACCAGAGGGAATTGATTGGCTCTTAAACGCGCCTCGCTCATCCGTTCTGTACTGAGTGGATGGGTGAGCCAGAAATCAGGCAAGAAACTGACCTTGCTGGTTGCCCTATCCATGACTTCAAAAAAGTCCGCCATACTTTGCGGGTTATAGCCTGCGCTATACATATACTGCATGCCAATCCGGTCTGCTTCACGCTCCTGATTCCGACTATAGTTCAGCTGTTTATCCATCAATGCCGCCTGAGAACCCAGCATGACTGCAGTTCCAGCATCCCCATCAGCTTGAGAAGCAATTAGCGCGCCAACCAGTAATCCTGCCACAGTTAACAGGCCCTGCCCCTTAAACGCCTCTTGTGAGCGACTGTAATGACGCTGTGACACATGGGCCACTTCATGCGCCATCACCCCAGCCACTTCATCCATATTTCGGGCAGAAGTGATTAAGCCCGTATTGATGGCAAATAATCCACCCGGAACGGCAAAAGCATTGATTTGAGGATCATCGATAATCACCAGCCCTATGGGCTGACCCAGCTGGGTCTGGCTTAAAATATGTGAAAATACACTCCCCAACTGATCTTCCAGCCACGGATTTTGCAAGACAGGCATTTGGTGCTGGACTTCACGAAAGACCTTTTCACCAATCATTTTTTCTTTTTGCTGGTCAATCAGACCAACACCACTACCAATTTCAGGAACATTAAATTGTGAGGTTAAATTGAGATTTGCACTGTGCGTTAATGTGATTGCTGAAATCAAAGTCAGGTTACACGCCCATAAAAACCGTTTCAATGTGATGTTCTCAAACTGCTTTTTTCAATTCACCTGACTATAACATTGAAAATTGGAGCAATTTGCAATGAAGTGTTATCAAAGTTTAAGTAAAGGCAGGATTCACCAGATAAGGCGGTGTACGGCCTTCCAGCACATCCACCAGGTTACAATAGGCCAGCTCAGCCATTTTTTTACGCGTTTCAGCAGTCGCAGAACCGACATGCGGCATAGTTACCACATTTTCCAGAGCAAAAAGTTCTGATTCCTGCAAAGGCTCTTTTACATAAACATCCAGTCCAGCAGCAAAAATTTTGCCGGCTTTAAGTGTATTAATGAGTGCTTGCTCATCCACCACAGAACCACGGGCAATATTGACAAAAACCGCATGTGACTGCATTTGATCGAACTCGTGCTGCCCAATCAAGGCCTGAGATTCCGCATTGAGATCAACAGCCACTACTACAAAATCAGACTGCTGCAATAACTCATCCAAAGCACAATAACGGGCATTTAAAGGCTGCGCCAGTTCAAGTTTTTCACGGCGGTTATGGTAAAGAATGTTCATGTTAAAACCATAAAAGCCACGGCGTGCAATCGCAGCGCCGATATTGCCCAAACCAATGATCCCCAAAGTTTTACCAAAAACATCCTGCCCGAATTGCGCCGTCCCCACAGTGCGTTGCCAGTTACCCTGCTTGGTCCACTGATCCAGAGCCGGAACTTTACGTGCTGCGCTCATCAGTAGACTAAACGCCAAATCGGCAGTGCTTTCGGTTAATACATGGGGGGTATTGGATAACCAGATTTTTTGCTGGTTTAAGTAGGACAGATCGTAATTATCATAACCGACACTGACACTGGAAATAATTTTAAGCTGTTGCGCAGTTGCTAGATTATTTTCATTCAATAACCGCCCTGCACCAATCATTGCATCGGCATCTTTAACTTGCTCAAGAATCTGTTGGTTGACATCACCCTGTTTCGGGTTAATGATGACCACCTGATATTGCTGTTGTAAGCGCTGAAGGATATCCTGATCTAACTGGCTAAAAACCACGACTTTCTTGTTCATGTTCTATCCGTGTTTTGAGACGATTTTTGCATAAACTGCCACAAGCGTTTTTTTAACAGGGGCTGAGTCAGCATTTCCTGCAAACCCGCCAGATTGATGCTTTTTGAATGTTTTAAATAAGCACTCTGCCCCAGAAAAATAATATTTTTATCTTCACTGATTGCATCTAAAAAGCCTTGTACATAACTTTCCGCACCGTGACCATCCTGAAAACTCATTAAAGGAAATGGCCACTGCAATTCATTATATTCACCCGATACTGCATGTTGAATATTATGCCAAAGTTGCTGCTGCTCAGCGGTGATTTCTGTTGTGTCCACTACAATTACACAGTGTGACAAAGCCAATGCTTGCAGTTGGAAAGGGGAAATTTGCTGTGCTGGACGTGTTTCTAACACCTCAGCGACAATTTCAATTTTTTCTTCTACTACTGCAATTGAAGAGATTAAAGGCTCGGTGCGTTCAGGCTCTTGCCTTTGGTCTGCTTTAAGGGCTAAGGGTACGGTTGGTGCTTTTGCCAGCACAATTTCAGTCTGATATTCAGCTGTGGCCTGATCTCGCCACAGCGATGAAGATGGCATTTTTTGACATACAACATCCCGAGGAACCCAAATATCGATTCCTAAAGTTGCCAATATGTCACGCTGATGCCCTATCATCTTTTTTCATCACCAATTGAATAGTGGATATTCTAACGAGATTAGCGATTTTTTGCTGAGCTTTTATTGAATCATCCGGCATTTTATCGTATGGGGATTAGACGATCATCAAACTGTTTTTCTTCTGCATCAACTCGACAATTTCATCGGTTTCAAAACCAAAACGCCAATACAACAGCTCCAGAACATCCAGTTCATCTTGGGTAATAATACGATCATTCCACAAACATAATTCTGCAATGCCTAAAATACTCAGACGGTCACGTAGCAGCAAACCCGCAATATCATTCAGAATTTCGGCTAAATCAATCGGCTCATCCGAAATTTCAGCATAAATTTCCAGTTCTTTTACAGTTAATACCCGTTTCAGGATTTTTTCACGCACATCAAGCTGATTGTGGCTATTAATTTGCTGCACATGCAATAAGGCATCAATCAAACGTACAATATGCGGTTTCACCTCATCCAAAGACGTTGGAGTATGAATCGGTAAAAGATTCAATTCATGTTTCACATATTCAAGCAATAAAGCATCCAATAAACCAATTTCACCATCTTCCTGAATAATTCGCGCCAGTTTCATCAAAAACTGACGTGCAATGGTCGCTGGCATAGAGCCAATATTTTTACATGCCTCGCGAAAGATCGAGATATGAACCCGTCCATCTAAATGCAGTAATGAATCCACAATGGCACGGCTGACTTCGGCTTCAGCCGGAATAAATTCACGGTACTGCCGAATCATTAAAATGGCCACCATCACTTCCCGTGAACCCGTAGCAGTCTGCAATGCACGCTGGATTAATTCAGGACGCTGCATATTGTTTCGAATTTCTGGATTTAAGGGTTTAATGGCATCCTTCAGGGCAAAACTGATCGGTGATAGACGCAGCAATGGCAAGGGTTGCGGGGAGCTCCAGGGTATATAAACTTCACTGTTCAGCTCCTCAAGCGAACGGAACAGGCTAAATAAGGGCTGATTGCGTAATTTCTTCAAATTTTCAAGCTGTAAATCCTGCACTAGACCAGGATTCAACTCATAAATACGTTGATCAATACGCGGATGAATATTCATCCAATTTTGTGGACCTAAAGAATTGGCAAAACACATATGCGAAATGGATTCTGCATATTCGCTATGAATTTGTGATCCTGAATGATGTACATGAATTCTCAATAAGGTTTGCACATTGGCATCATTTTGAATCAGACGCCTGGTTTTTTGATCATTCTTAAAAGTGCGACTACCGAGTGAAATATATTTAATAAAACGGGTAATCAAAACCCCTAAACTCCCAACCAACCAGATCAGCCCACCCATAGCTACAAAGAAAGTTGCAAGTTTATGCCTATATGCCCGACCATGCTTGGTAAAGCCTAATTTGGCAATTTTACTGCCCCACTGGCTCAAAGTCGTCAGGCTGCTGTAAAGAATTTTTAGACGCGTATTTTCAGCTGTTTCACCCGATAAAATTTTATTGAATTCATGACTTAACAGACCATAAAGTTCCAGTTCATCCAGATTCTGCAAAGCACCCCAGGTTAAAATGATCACAATATCACGTGGATAAAATCCGGCCGTCAGTGCATTTACCCCGACTTCATCAGGCAACACATATACCGTAGGTGTATCAATTAAAAAGGTTTCAGCCAGCTGTTCAGTAATTTTTAAGGCTATACTTTCTTCAGGAATACTTTCGATTAAGTTTAAACGACGAGCTCCCATCTGTTTCGCCAGTGAATGCCCACCAGAACGAAAAACATAGAACTCATACCCTATAGAAACAGCCATCACACTCAGTAATAAAGCAATCAAATAGGGACTTAACACATGCCAGAAGATGGATTGAGTTTGATCAAAATAAAAAACATTCAACCCCAAAATGGTATTTAAAATAAATAATGTCAGCAACACCGCGAGTACACAGATACTTGCAGACCAAATCATATTTTTGTTTTGAATAAAAGAATAACCCGCACTCTTCAATGTAAAGTTCCTTTATTACATTGTATTTATCTACTCATCATAAATTAAAAAAGCGGGAATTTCCCGCTTTTCATCGCATGCCAGAAGAATTTATTCTTCTTTCACGCCAGTCAAGTCCACTGACGCCGCATCAATATTGACATCAATATAACCGTCTTGAGCTTTTTTAGCAGAGTCATTACGCTTACTTTCCAGTTCCTCCAGATAAGCTTCATCGATACCGCCCGCTACATACACACCATCAAACACCGAACAGTCAAATTCCTGTAATGCTGGTACCTTGTTGGTACGAACTGCGCCTTTTAGATCTTCCAGGTCCTGGAAAATCAAACGGTCTGCACCAATAATTTCACGGATTTCTTCAACACTGCGGTTTGAGGCAATCAGTTCCGCTTTTGCTGGCATATCAATACCGTACACGTTTGGATATTTTACCATCGGTGCAGCCGAAGCAAAGAATACTTTTTTCGCCCCGGAATCACGTGCCATTTGAATAATTTCGTTACAGGTGGTACCACGTACAATCGAGTCATCCACCAGTAAAACGTTTTTGCCTCTAAACTCCAGTTCAACCGGGTTGAGCTTTTGACGTACCGATTTCTCGCGTTGCTGCTGACCCGGCATAATGAAGGTACGTCCGATATAACGGTTTTTCACAAAACCTTCACGGAATTTAACACCCAAACTATTTGCCAGTTCCAAAGCGGAAGTACGAGAAGTATCCGGAATTGGAATCACCACGTCAATGTCATGCTCATCACCCCATTCACGGATAATTTTGCTGGCAAGCTTTTCGCCCATTTTTAAACGTGCCTTATACACTGAAATGCCGTCAATGATGGCATCTGGACGTGCAAAATATACATATTCAAAAATACAAGGACGATATTCAGGATTTTCAGCACATTGTTTGCTAAACAGCTCACCCTTTGAAGTAATCAAAATAGCTTCGCCTGGTTCAATATCACGTTCAACTTTAAAGCCTAAAGCGGTAATCGCTACAGACTCGGAAGCAATGATATATTCAAGGCCTTTTTCCGTTTCACGAGAACCATAAATCAATGGACGAATACCGTTTGGATCACGGAAGCCAACCAGACCATGTCCAGTAATCATGGCAACCACACCATAGGCACCTTTACAGCGCTCATGTACACGTGTCACCGCATTGAATATATCTTCCGGCGACGGATTCAACTCGCCACTTTTCTGCATTTCATGAGCAAAAACGTTTAACAGTACTTCAGAATCCGAATCGGTATTCATGTGACGAAGATCTGTTTTAAACAAATCTTCATGAATTTCTTCAGCATTGGTCAAGTTACCGTTATGCGCCAGGGTAATTCCGTAAGGCGAGTTCACGTAAAATGGCTGTGCTTCTGCACTGCTCGAAGAACCCGCTGTCGGATAACGCACATGACCAATACCGTAATTCCCTAGCAATGCACGCATGTGACGCGTATGGAAGACATCTCGTACCATACCGTTGTCTTTACGCAGGAATAGCCGCCCTTTATGACAGGTTACTATTCCGGCTGCATCCTGACCACGATGCTGTAACATCGTTAATGCATCAAACAACATTTGGTTAACGGGTGACTTACCAGCTATACCAACTACTCCACACATAGCAACCTCGCAAACAAGCTAGGATTAATAAAAAGGATTATTTGTTGATTCGCCTGTACGCGCTGCATGCTTCTGCGTTTTTTCAGACGATGAGTCGGAAGATGACGCTGCGTCTTCAGACTTGATATGAGCAAGTGCCCCTTGCGCCGCTTCTTTAGAAAGTTCGGTCGCCCAGGGCGCATACGGAATAAGGAGTTGTACAAATTTAGACTGTTTCCAGTGAGGAGAACTTTCCACCCAGGGACCCAGGCCCTGCATGGTGATGAGTACAATCAATAAACCTTTTAAAGAGCCAAAAGCACCACCTGCCAAACGGTTCAATGGGCCGAGTTTCAGGCTCTTCAATACTTTGTTCAGAAATGCGGTGACAATCCAGGTTAACACCACCATGACCAATACAATAAATGCAAAAGCTGCTATTTTTTGTACCACTGGATCTCCACTGAGCGAGACCATCGAAGGTGCCAGGATGGCTGCGTATTTTGCACCGATGACCAGCGCAAGAACCCATCCTACCAAGTTCGCAAAGGCTGAAACCAATCCTTGTCGCAAACCGTTGAGCCCTCCAATGAGCAAGATAATCAGTATAAAGATATCCAGTGTATTCATGGTGTGTTTAAAGCATCAATACAATCTTTAATCAGGGCTGGACCTGTATATATGAGGCCACTATAAATTTGTACAAGGCTGGCACCCGCCTGTTGTTTCGCAACAGCCTGTTCGCCCGACAAAATCCCGCCTACCCCGATCAATGGAATCTGACCTTTTAATACTTTAGCAAAAGCAGCAAGACAAGCGGTACTTTTTTCAAATACAGGCGCACCGGACAAACCACCCGCTTCATTGCCATATTTCAGGTTTTCCACCCCTTCACGAGACAAGGTGGTATTGGTCACAATCAAACCATCAATTTTAAACTGGAGCAATTGTTTCGCAATGAACTGGATATCTTCGTCGGTCAGATCAGGAGCAACTTTAAGCACTAAAGGTACATAATGCTGATACTCTTCCGCCAGTTCAAGCTGACGTTTTTTCAAGGTTTGCAGCAATTCTGTTAACGCATCGCCGCTTTGCAGGCTGCGCAAATTTTTAGTATTCGGCGATGAAATATTGACCGTGATATAGGAAGCGTAGTTATAGACTTTTTCCAGACAGATCAGATAATCATCTACAGCATTTTCAACCGGGGTATCGGCATTTTTACCAATATTAATGCCCAAAATACCTTTGAATTTTGCTGCCTTGACATTTTCAATCAGCTTGTCTACACCGTCATTATTAAATCCCATACGGTTAATAATGGCCTTGGCTTCAGGCAAACGGAATAAACGGGGATGTGGATTGCCCGATTGGGGACGTGGTGTAATGGTTCCAATTTCAATAAAACCAAAGCCCAGCCCAGCCAGAGCATCAATATAAGCGCCATTTTTGTCCAGACCAGCTGCCAAACCTACCGGATTGGGAAATTCAATTCCCATACAGGTCACAGGTTTGGACGCTACGTTTTGACGCATCATGCCCATGCGATGAGCTGATTTCAATAACGATAGTGTGAGCTCATGTGCACGCTCTGGTGCTAAAGAAAACAACAAAGGGCGGGCAAGAGAATACAACATATCTATAAAAGTCTACTGCTTTTTAAGTCGGCATATTATAGGCATAGCCCGCAGAAAACGCCATGCTTCACAGATCTTTATTTTTACCCTTTATTGCACTGTCGCTGTTAATTTAATCTGACCAGCATCAGAAATTAGTTCTATTTTCTCAAGGCTTAGACCCATTTGTACTAATTGGGTTAAAAAATTTGCCAAGATGGCATAATTTTCATGTGCCGCAACAATCTGGATTTGCTCACCCGTTTGCTGGGAAGCCACCGATAATCCCTGCTGCTGGGCAACACGCTGAACCTTTTCTGCAGCAGTTAACTGCACGTCATCTGCAGGTTTCATGGTGACTGCATTACTCTGCATCCATACAATCATATCCTTAAGATCATTGACCCGATTCTGCTGTTTATTCGCAGCGGCATGCATATACCAGAGTGCCGAACCAATAACCGCAATCACAACAAAAATAGTGGTAAAGATCACCATATAACGTTCACGTTGCGACAGCTGGTCCAGATAATCCGTGACTCTTTCAATGAATTGATCAATCGAGTTTTGCAGTTTTTCTGATGTATTCATTATTGTATTTTCACCAATCCAATTGCACCTGGACCATTGGGCTGAACAGTGCCTAATTCTGCCTTAAAGCCTTGCTGATTGAGCTGCTGGGTTAAATTTTGCAAAGCAGCCGCAGAATTGGCTTTCAATTCCATATTTAAAATAGAAGCTTCATAATTGATACGATTAGCCACGATCTGATTTTGCATCAGCACTGGACCAATCCGGCTTAGCAGCTGTAAAGCTTGAGTATTGGCACTTTTATTTAAGCGTACATGACTTTCAAACTGGCTTTTTAAATTCTGCTCGGTCACACGACTACTCTGTCCAAACCAGTACTTATACTGATCAATCGCTTGCAACGCAGTCTGGTCTGCCACTTTTTTATATTTATACCAGCATGTTGCATCATAGCCAAACTGGACAACAATAGCAGCAACCAAGACAGCAGCACAGGCTTTCCAATAACCGGACATAGCCTGACTGTTTTTAGCTTTAGGTAGAATATTAAAAGGATGAAGTCGCGCTTTTTTTAATACCGGTATTTCATAATGGAAAGATTCAATCTGTTCCTGCGTCACCATGGCTTCAAGGCTTTGCATTTGTTCAGCGGTAAAATTACTGATTTTATAAGATTGCCCCGAAGGCTGATAATCTAAAAACAGTGCCAGATCATCCACCGAATTGCCCATAAATTCACTTTCACGCACCAGCAAGCGCCCGGACAGGTTCGCAATGATGATCTGCCCCACTTCTGGAGCTGGTAAAATGAGAAAATCGGGCAATAAGGAAGCAACTTTAACCGGGATTAAGTTCAAAGCATGTTGCAAGGTTTCAACCGTACTATTTGCCACACCCAAAATGATTAACTGATCGGGATTTTGAAAATGATGCAATATTTTCATGGAATCGATGGGCAAAAGCACAAATTCTTCTAATAAATATTTAACCCCATCCGTACCCAATTTCTTGTACTGGGGCCTGGATAGACTCTGTTGCAGCATTTGTACATCACGACTGGGAAAAAATACCACAGCTTCTTGTCCATGATAGCCTTGAATATCTTGAATTAATTGTTCAAGACTAAAGGCCTGAGACCAACTCTCTCCAGTTGACCAGTGCCAAACCCCATTGGCTTCAGGCATCCATAAATACAACATCAATATTTTTCTGCCGTTTTAATTAATATTCTATACATTTGGAATAAAACTTTTTAACTGTGTTGATAATCCTGTTGCAATCACTGCTTGTTCATATATCCGCGCTTCAGCCAGAGCATACGGATGAGAAGGTTCTGCGGTCAACAATGATGCCATATGCGCCACTACATTCATATGACACACCACCACAATAGACTCATAAGGAAGCTGAGACAGCCAGTCTACTGCCAATTTTGCATCATCATCCGGCTTAATCTTATTGCACACCAGTACCGGTACATCACGAAAATAATGTTGTAAATGTGCCAGGGTTTCCTGCGCACGCAATAAAGGACTCACCACAAAAGCATCAGGACGAATGATATCCTTTAAATATTCTGCAGTGAGTTGGGCTTGCACATGTCCACGCTCGGTCAAAGGACGCTTATCATCATTGCCATGCACCGCTGGAGCGGCTTCACCATGACGGACTAAGGTAAGTTGCATAAAAAATTCCTTATTTTCAAATATGCATCAATTATAACCAAGCTTTATGAACGCAATAATATGATTTAAAATTACACTTCATTGTGAGGTAAAACAAATTCCACATCACTACGATGACCATTTTTCATAAGTGAAAGTGCAATACTTAAAGGCGGTGCACCTTCAAAAATCACATCATATAATGCACTGGTAATGGGCATATAGACACCTAATTCTTCCGAACGGCTACGCACTTGCACAATGGTATTGATCCCTTCAGCAGTTTGGCCCAATTCTCTGGTGGCCTGCTCCAGGGTCTTGCCTGAACCTAAGGCAAAACCCACCTGATAGTTACGGCTGAGCGGACTATTACAGGTTGCAAACAAGTCACCCACGCCAGACAATCCCAGGAAAGTCAGCGGGTTTGCACCCAGTTTCACCGCAAAACGGCTCATTTCTGCCAGTGCACGGGTTAAAATCATGCTCTTGGTGTTTTCACCCACCTTATAAGCCGCAGCCATACCCATGGCAACAGCATAGATATTTTTTAACGCCCCGCCCAGCTCCACACCATGCACATCATCGCTACCAAAAACACGGAACAATGCGCTATGCAACGCTTGCTGTACGGCATAACGCACCAGTTCCGATTGGCTGGCAATCACCGTTCCCGCAGGTTGCCCGGCCATAATTTCCTTGGCCAGATTCGGTCCTGAAAGGACACCATAGGGAACCTGAGGCAATTCTTCACGAATGATATCGCTCATGAAATGAAAAGTTTTTGCCTCAATGCCTTTGGTTAAGGAAATCACCGCCTGCGAACTAATAAAAGGCTTAATTTGTTTCAGTACATCGCGAAAAGAATGGCTAGGAATAGCCACCAAAATAATGTCACGATTACAGACAACTGTTTCTAAATCCGATACCGCTTTTAAACCCGGCTCCAAAACAAAATCGGGTAAATAGCGTTTATTGATATGGATCTGATTAATTTCTGCTGCCGCTGCCTCATCACGAATCCAGATCATGGTATCACAACCATTGCGTACAGCAGTATTGGCCATTGCCGTACCAAAACTGCCACCGCCCAACACGGTCACACGCAAGGCCGTTTTTTGATCAACCACAACCGGTTCAACAAGATCTGAAAATTTCAACTCTGACATTATTTTTATATCTCAACTCATGATTCAATACAGTTACTTATTCCAGTAACTGACATAGTTTTGTGTATCCACTGCTGTACGCGCTGGAATCGCTTTCGCTGCCGTTCCAATATAAATAATTCCAGAAATTAAATCATCTTCTGATAGTCCCAGGCTTCGCTTCAACAACGGCGACTCAACCACCGCTCCGCTACGCCACATGGTTGAAAAGCCTTGTACCTGTAAAGACAACAAGAAGTTTTCTATTGCCGCACCCGAACTTAAGGTTTGTTCAAAATTAGGCACTTTAGGATGGGGCTGAAATTGGGTTAATGCCAAAACCAGCAGCGGTGCACGAAATGGATGGTTTTTTACCCGATCCAATTGAACAGAATCAGTTTCACCCAAATCCGCCAAAGCCCTGGAGAGCAACTCACCAAAAGCTTCACGCTGATCACTCGGAATCACCACAAAACGGGTAGGCTTTAAACGATGATGATCTGGTGCAGTCAAAGCCGCCTGAAAGGCTTTTTCCAGTTGCTCTGCATTCGGCGCAGGCTCAACCAAATGCCCAATCGACTGACGTTGATGAATATTTTGATGAACCGTATCTACCGCTGAATCCGTCATTGACTTTGATATCTGTGTACTAAATATTTCATCAAGATTAGCATAATCTTGTTTAGATACTCTAGAGCGTTGAGTGAATGTCTACTCCACAATAGCTAACTTAACCAACTTTCAGTCACAAAGAGTTCATATAAAGCTGCATATTTCATACAAGTCCTTCAAAAATCATTCAAAAAATCATGTTCAAATAATTCAAATTCTTTTTAAAACAATCTCAGGGGAAAAAGATGAAACAAGTTTTTGCACTCGCTTCTGTTGCCGTTGCTGTCGCCTTAACTGCCTGTACATCCAATCCAACCACCTCATTAGCGATTCAAAAAGAAAATAATCAATATGAAGTGACGGGTATCGGTAAAAGCAGTTTAATTTCTAAAAATAATGCAATTACTGCAGCCAATAATACCTGTGGTAAAAAAGCCACGCCTGTTATCGTGAATGAAAAAACTGAATACAACGGTGCCTTAAAAGGTGTCGTCGATGAAAAAACCGGACAAATGATTCAGGCTGCAACTACTGTACTGGGTACCTTGGCTGGCAAAAGTAGCAGTCTGGCACGTGATGAAGACTACCAAACCATCCTGACCTTCACTTGCTGAGCTAACTAAGAAACCAAATCACAGCCTGCCTCATCTTATTTATTCAATACAACTATCTAGGGCAAAAAAAGCCGCTTCAATAAGCGGCTTTTTTGTTTATCGCATTATTTAATGCTGAGATAAATATCTTGAAAATTAACAATAACCTTCAAGACGGGTTAAAGGCAATTTCTGACCAATGGCTTTTTCAATTTCCGGAAGATAGAACGCATCATCTTCAGACAGGAAACTGATACTTACCCCACTACTTCCCGCACGACCGGTACGGCCTATACGATGCACATAATCGTCAGACTGCTCAGGAAGGGTAAAGTTGATTACATGCGAAACACCGTCCACATGAATACCACGGCCTGCAACATCGGTCGCGATCATAATATTATGTTGGCCGTTCTTAAACTGATCCAGCATTTTTAGGCGCTTGTCCTGTGCAATTTCACCTGACAACATCACCACTTTATAGCCGTCTTTTTTCAGGTGATCATAAAGCTTACGTACCTGGTCACGACGGTTAGCAAAAATCATGACTTTTTCAATCGGCTCATCACGCAAGATTTCTTGCAACAATTTATATTTATCAGTTTTGGCAACCATATAAACGCGTTGCTCTACATCGGCATTGGTTTTCTTTTCCGGCTCAATTTCCACAGTCACCGGTTCGAACAACCACTGTTGCGCCAGATTCAATACATCATAGCTAAAGGTGGCAGAAAACATTAAGGTTTGACGCTGTTCTTTACGCGGAGAAAAACGCACAATCCGTTTTACCGATGGAATGAATCCCATATCCAGCAAACGGTCTGCTTCATCAATCACCAAAAATTCAATCTGGTCCAGCCAGACTTCTTTTTGCTCAACAAAATCGATTAAACGGCCTGGCGTCGCCACAATAATATCGACAAAATTTTTATCCAGCTGCGCTTTCTGCTTATCAAAATCTACCCCACCCAGCAAAGTCACCAGATGTAGATCGGTAAATTTGGTAAGCTCTTTGGCATCACTTTCAATCTGCAAAGCCAGCTCACGTGTAGGCGCAAGAATCAGCGCACGTGCTTCGCCACGAAAACGTTGCTCTTTAATCGGATTATTGAGCAAATCATTAATCACACTCACCAGGAAAGCCGCCGTTTTTCCTGTACCGGTTTGTGCACGACCAATGGCATCATGTCCAGCCAGAGTGAATTTTAAAACCTTTTCCTGAATAGGTGTCATTTCTTTGAAACCTAAAGCATCAATCGCCTGTTTCAGTTTCGGATGTAAATTTAAGGTTTCAAAACCAGATGACATATAAATGTGCTCTAACTTAATGATCAGGAAAAATAGGAATCTATTATAAACAAAAACGCCCCAAATTACATTGGGGCGTTCTCATGAATAATCAGGCGATTAGTCTAAAGGTTGTACTTCTTCAGCTTGGAAGCCTTTTTGACCTTTAACTACGCTGAATTCAACACGTTGGCCGTCACGAAGTGAACGGTGGCCGTCACCTTGGATAGCGCGGAAATGAACGAATACGTCGTCGCCGCCGTTACGTTGAATAAAGCCGAAGCCTTTAGTGTCGTTGAACCATTTAACTACGCCTTGTTCACGAGCTGTCATAAGTTAATCCTCATTGTATTTAATTAAAGGACCACCCGGTGTTGCAAACAGCAGAGTAAACAAGGTTTAAAAATAATTATTATTTCTAAGCTTGTAATCATTCTGTATTACTATTAACAAAATCCCGGTTACATCCATTGCAATATCCAATTTTAAGACATTTAAAATGCTGTCATAAATTTGAATACGCAACGAGCTTAACACGGGTTTATGACAATTCATACTGTTTTTTTTGATTAATCTTCTTTTTGATTCAGCTTCTTTTTTACTAATTATTTCCTTATTTTAGATAAGTACTTTTATGTTGAAGTTCTATAATTTTATTGGGCTTTGGCACTAAATTTGCTAATATTTATCGAAATTGAATTAGATATTAAATGCGATGAATGATCTGACCAATTCGGTAATAATCATTGATGCCATGGGCAAGCCTTGCCCCATGCCGTTATTGATGCTTAAGCGAGCGATCAAGAACAAATCGGGCGGCATATTTTTACTCAAATCTTCAGATCCACATAGTCAGCAAGATGTAACGCGTTATTGTTCAATGCATCAAATGAACTGCAATATGACTAAAATTTCTGATTTTGAATATCACTACTTAATTGAATCTTAATTATTTTCAATTAAACTAGAACGTTTCAAATGTGCATAAAAAATTACATTTCTCTACCCAAATTTCCTAAACTCGCTGAAATATTGGATTAAGATAAATTTATTAAGATGGTTATGTCATCCAACTCTCAAGGAGAACACATGAGTGACAGCAGCAATCAATTGATGCCCCTGTCATTATCGGCACCAGGGGTAAATCTCGGTGCTTATATAAGTACTGTCAATCAGATTCCTATTTTAACGGCTGAACAAGAAAAAGAGTTGGCCGAACGCTACTTTTACGACCAAGATTTAGATGCTGCGAAAATGCTCGTGATGTCTCATTTACGTTTTGTAGTTCATATTGCCCGTAGTTATGCCGGTTATGGTTTGCCGCAAGGCGACCTGATTCAGGAAGGCAACTTGGGCTTAATGAAAGCAGTGAAACGTTTTGACCCAAATATGGGCGTGCGCTTGGTGTCATTTGCCGTACACTGGATTAAAGCTGAAATTCATGAATACGTGATCCGTAACTGGCGTATTGTTAAAATTGCTACGACCAAAGCTCAACGTAAATTATTCTTTAATCTACGCAGTTTAAAAAAATCCAGTAAAAAACTCACTCTGGATGAAGCACAATCCATTGCCAATGACTTGAATGTCACACCTGAACAGGTGCTGGAAATGGAAGGCCGCCTGACCGCCTACGATGCTGCTTTTGAAGCGCAAGGCGATGATGATGATGAAGGTTCAACCCACGTCGCGCCAGCCTTATATCTGGAAGATAACCGTTATGACCCGGCACGTCTGGCTGAAGAAGACGACTATGAAGAACAAAGTACTTCTGCCCTGCATGATGCCATGGATCAACTGGATGACCGTTCGCGTAACATTTTACAGCGCCGCTGGCTGGATGATGAAAAATCGACGCTGCATGAACTGGCCGCGGAATATAATGTGTCTGCCGAGCGTATTCGCCAGCTTGAAAAAAACGCCATGGAAAAAATTAAAGTGGCCATGTCTTCCAACTAGATGACCGAACATATGCAAGGTATTTCGAAAAAAGGGCCAAGTGCTCTTTTTTCATATGCAGGCTGCAGTAATGTTGCTTTTTGCCTTCCGTGCAAGTACCAGAATATGCTAAGTTATGGGGCAAATTTACTCAGGTAGTCATTGCTTATGTGGATTGCAATTTCAGCCCTCAATTTAGCTTTTGCTGTCATGCTTGGTGCTTTTGGTGCCCATGGCTTAAAAACTCGTGCAACAGAAGCTCAATTGGCGTGGTGGCATACCGCAACTGATTATTTTTTCTATCATGCGCTTGGACTTTTGGCGCTGGCCATTTTAGCCAGAGTCATTCCCCAACTTCCCATTAAAGCCAGTTTTATCCTGATTCAGGTCGGTATTTTCTTTTTCTGTGGTTCACTCTATGTCATGGCCTTAGGCCTACCCCGCGGTTTAGGAGCAATTACCCCAATTGGCGGCGCTTTAATGATTGCAGGCTGGCTGGTACTGGCATGGAATGCCTTTAAATACGTGAAATAGAATAAGGGAATTAACGATGCAGATTTATTTGAATGGCGAAGAAAAAAATACCTCATGCACTAATTTACTAGAATTAATTCAAGAACTTGAACTTGAAGGTAAACGTTTTGCTGTAGAACAGAATGAAATGATCATTTCCAAAAGCAAGTTGGCACAGACCCCAATTTGCTCTGAAGATCATATTGAAATTATTCATGCCGTCGGTGGCGGTTAATCGGAGCTCCCATGGAAGACACCCCACTTATAATTGGTTCTCGTACTTTTAATTCACGCTTATTGGTTGGTACAGGTAAATATAAAGATTTAACTGAAACCGATTTAGCCATTCAGGCCAGCGGTGCAGAGATTGTCACGGTCGCAATCCGTCGGGTCAATATCGGCCAGCATCCTGATCAGCCGAATTTGCTTTCTGTAGTCCCACCAGAAAAATATACCATTCTGCCTAATACCGCAGGCTGTTTTGATGCCAACAGTGCCGTGCGTACCTGTATGTTGGCGCGTGAACTGCTGGATGGGCACAACCTGGTGAAACTGGAAGTGCTGGGTGATGAAAAAACCCTTTACCCGAATGTCACTGAAACCTTAAAAGCAGCACGTACCTTAATTGACGACGGTTTCGAGATTATGGTCTACACCTCGGATGACCCGATTATTGCTCAGGAATTGGAGAGTATGGGCTGTGTGGCGATTATGCCTCTGGGCAGCCTGATCGGTTCAGGTTTAGGCATTTTAAATCCGCATACCATTTCGATTATTAAGGAAAATGCCAAAGTTCCGGTACTGGTTGATGCCGGTGTTGGTACTGCCAGTGATGCCGCGATTGCAATGGAACTGGGCTGTGATGGCGTACTGATGAATACCGCCATTGCCGCTGCGCAAAATCCGGTTTTAATGGCCTCGGCAATGAAAAAAGCTGTTGAGGCTGGTCGTGAAGCATTCCTTGCTGGCCGTATGCCACGTAAACGCATGGCCAATGCCAGCTCACCTGAAACCGGTTACTTCTTTAAATAATTTTAATTCAACAATAAAAAAGGCGATATAGATCGCCTTTTTTATATTTCAAGAAAATGCACTTAACGGTTTAGCCTTTTCTGCATAATCCGGATTTTTACATCTAATACATCATTTTTAACTTGCTGCTGGTAGGCTTGCATATGTGAGGTCTGTAAATGTGCATTTAAATGTTCAATACTTTCCCACTGTTCTAACATGATAATTGAATCAGGCACTTTAGTCTGATAATGAACATCTGAATCATGATCTACCAGTAATTCATAACCGTGACAGCCTTCTTCCTGCAAAACAACAGGTGTTATGTTCCTAAAGGCATTTAATACATTTTCACGATGTTGAACACCCGGGCGAATCTGAATATCTGCAATCACAATCAACATAACCTGCTCCCTAAACAACCCATCAATTAAGCAAAAATATTCATCAGATGTTGATGATAGTCATGTTCATATTGAGCAACATTGGGCATCTTAATCACATCATTCACAATGAAAGTTTCTAAACTTTGCATACCCAAAAATTGATTGGCTTTATGAAAGGGCAGATAAACCCCGTCGACCCCGACACCCTGAAAAAATTGCTCAGGATCATTAAACGCTTCGATAGGTGCATTCCAGGTTAAGGACAACATATACTTTTTATCGTGAATGAGACCACCCGAACCATATTTTTTCGATGCGTCCGAACGCGATCGGCCATCACTGGCATATAAAGTGCCATGCCCTTCGGTAAAAATATCATCCATATATTTTTTTACTGTCCACGGCGCACCCATCCACCATCCAGGCATTTGATAAATAATGACATCTGCCCATACATATTTTTGAATCTCTTCCTGAATTTCATAGTCACTATCTGCACGGGAAATTTTAACGCGATGCCCCAGCTCGCCAAGCACAGTATTTGCCAACTCAGTCAAGGTGTCATTTAACTCGCCATTTGAGTGTGCAAACTGTTTGGCCCCATTCACGATCAGGATATTACTCATTTATTCGCCTTGAATCATATATTTTCATGAGGCCAATATACTTAAATACCTTATTGATAAAAATTCATGTATTTGCAAAATACTATTGATAAAAAATCAATAATAAAATTATTGATCAAGCAACTTCCAATCAATTTTTAAACCTAAAAAAAGCACCCTCAGGTGCTTTTTCAAATCAATGAAGAGAATTAAGGAATCAAGCCTTCATCTCGCATGGCAATCTGTACTGATTGACGTTCTGCCACTTTATTACGCAGGGCAATAATATTTTTATACGGCGTAAGATCATGACCAATACCATTCGACCAGTTTGTGAGTACAAACAGATAAGCATCTGCCGGACCAAAGTTATCATCTACCAGATAATCGTTATCTGATTCGCCAATTGCTTTATCGATATAAGTCAATAAACGGTCGATTTCGGCATAAGCTTTTTCTTTCGCTTCTTTTTCTAGGGGAGCCCCAAAGAAAACTGCATAAGCATCATGTAATTCTGAGTTTAAATATCCTAACCATTCCAGAACTTTGGCACGTCCTAGTCCTGATGGTGGAATCAAATCTTGTTTAGGGTCGTGCTGAGCAAGGAAAGGTAAAATGGCAACGTTTTCAGTAAGAATCAGACCCGGATTAATTTCTAAGGCAGGAACATAACCTTTAGGGTTAATCTCGTAATAATCTGTTCCTTTTTCAGTTTTATGTGTTTTTAAATCAACGCGCTCCAAGTCAAAATCAACATTAATTTCATTTAAAATAATGTGTGATGCCAAAGAACATGCACCTGGAGAATAATAAAGCTTCATACCTGATCCTTGTTATATATCTATTCACTGTTTTAAATTGCTTCTAACAAACTTTCAAGTGATCAAACCTGTAAATTGCAAAAAAGCATAAATGTATAAAAATCACTTACTCTTTGAATATTGTATAAATCACGCATATTTTCAAGTCAAACTCGTATGCTTTTTTGACTGAACTTGTTTTACCATACGCATCTTTAAAATTTGTGAAATCAATTAGCGTGATTAACCTGAAAAAAGAACAATGGTTTTCCAATATCCGTACCGATGTATTGGCGGGTCTGGTGGTAGGTTTAGCCTTAATTCCCGAATCCATCGCTTTTTCGGCGATCGCAGGTGTTGACCCGCAAGTCGGCTTATATGCCTCTTTTTGTATAGCCATAACGATTGCTTTTTTTGGCGGTCGCCCTGCCATGATATCTGCGGCTACGGGTGCCATGGCATTATTGATGATTACCCTGGTGAAAGATCATGGGCTGCAATACTTATTGGCTGCCACGATTTTAACCGGGATCATTCAGGTGATTGCAGCCTACTTTAAAGTGGCAAAACTGATGCGTTTTGTTTCGCAGTCCGTAGTTTATGGTTTTTTAAATGCCCTTGCCATTTTGATTTTTGCCGCACAACTGCCGGAAATGAGCAAAATGGATAGCTTAGGCTATTTATTTATGGCACTGGGTCTGGGCATCATTTATCTGTTTCCTTATTTGCCCAAAATTGGCAAAACCCTTCCCTCACCTTTAATCTGTATTGTGGTACTGAGTGGTTTAGCTATTTTACTGGGTGCCGACATGCGTACCGTCAGTGATTTGGGACAGTTTCCGGATACTTTGCCGATTTTCCTGATTCCAGACATTCCGCTGAACTTCGAAACGCTGCAAATCATCTTCCCTTATTCCATCACTCTAGCCACGGTCGGTTTACTGGAAACCATGATGACCACAACGGTAATTAATGAGGTGACTGAAACGGAATCCGACCGTCATCAGGAATGTCGCGGCCAAGGGATTGCCAATATTGTCAGTGGCTTTATGGGCGGTATGGCAGGTTGTGCCATGATTGGTCAGTCCATCATTAACGTATCTTCAGGTGCACGTACCCGACTGTCAACTTTAGTGGCTGGCGTATTCTTGCTTTGTCTGGTTGTTTTTTTTAAAGACTGGCTGGCTTATGTGCCCATGGCAGCATTGGTGGCGATTATGGTGATGGTAGCCTTCACCACTTTCCAATGGGACTCGGTTAAACAGTTCCGTCAGCATCCTGCCGCATTTAATGTGGTGATGATTACTGTGGTGATTGTGGTACTGGCAACACATAACCTGGCTTTGGGCGTGTTGACTGGTGTACTGCTGTCTGCACTGTTCATTATCAACAAGCTGGAAAGTGAAGTGAAAGTACAATCGACCTTGCACAATCAGCAACGCCACTATGTGATTACCGGGCAAATCTTCTTTAGCAGTTCAGAAAAATTCTTCCAGTTTTTTGACTTTAAAGAAAATATTTCCAAAGTTGTGATCGATCTGAGTCATGCCCATGTTTGGGATATTACTTCAGTGAATATGCTGAATAACGTGGTGCAGAAATTTAAAGATCAAAATATTGAAGTTGAAGTGATAGGCTTGAACGAAGCCAGCAGCACCTTGATTGATCAATACAATCAATCTTCATAAAAGATAAACAGCTTTCGGGTTCTTTTATTTTTAAAGCTACTTTTAGCGACCGAAAAAACCGAGAAAAGTTTGACTTGTCAGGCTCAGGACTTAAAATACCGCATTCGTATTTTTTACATTTGCCAAAATTATGTCGAACGATCCATTAGACCAGCAAGTCGTAGAGCTGGACAACTTGAATGAACATCGCGAAATTGTCACTTTTATGCGTCGTTCATCTCCGCTGAATACCTCTCAACGTACTGCGCTTGAACAATATGGTCACCTAATTTTGGAATATCCGGTGGGTGATTTACGTCAGCAGTTTGAACATCCAGAACGTCCGCTTACTGTAGAAATCGGTTTCGGTATGGGACGTTCACTGGTGCTGATGGCGAAAGCCAACCCTGAGCGTAACTATGTCGGTATTGAAGTGCATGTTCCGGGTATTGCGCAATGTGTGTATGAAGCGGGTATGGCAGGCTTAACCAATCTACGTTTGCTTGATGCCGATGCCATTCAGGTACTGCGTGAAATGCCTGACAACAGCATTAACGCGATCCAGCTGTATTTCCCTGATCCATGGCAAAAGAAACGTCATTTCAAACGTCGCTTTGTATCGCATGACCGTATGCCACTGGTTGAACAGAAACTGGAAATGGGCGGTACTTTCCACTCAGCAACGGATTGGGAACCCTATGCTGAATGGATGCTCGACGTTTTGGATAACCGTCCAAATCTTGAAAATATGGCAGGCAAAGGCAACAGCTACCCTCGCCCGGAATGGCGTCCGCAAACCAAGTTTGAGCGTCGCGGCTTAGAGGAAGGTCATAAAATCAATGATTTTCTGTTCAAGAAAATCAAATAACCTTAATTGACAGCATAAAAATGGCTCATATCAATGAGCCATTTTTTATACTCAAAGTTTAAGCTTTTATCGCCATATAACCTTGATAGAACAAAATCTGGGTAAACCCCTGCACAGCTTCAAAACCACTCGCTTTCAGTTGTTCAAAAGTTTCCTGCTTCGATAACGGATAAAAATCATCTTCTAGACGCTCCAGCATGACCGCAGCCTGTGAAGGCGTTAAGCCATTGGCCTCACATAGATATTTGAGGGTCTGCAACTCCTGCTCCGACTTGATTTTGGTCAAGTCAAAAGTGATGAATATGCCTTGAGATTTTAAACGTGAGGAAATGGCTTTAAAGAACTTGGGCTTCTCTAGATAAGCCACAAAATGCGTAACCAGAATGGACAGTGCCGCATCGTAAGACTGGTCCGTTTTTAACTGGTCTACATCACCCAATACAAACTCCACCCGATGCAATGCATTTAAGGCGTGGATATGATGTTTGGCTTTATCCAGCATGTTTTGCGACAACTCTGTTGCGGTAAAAGTCCATTCAGGAAACAACTGGACCAGATGACCCAGCTCATAGCCGGTACCACAACCGACAATCAGCACATGTGCATACTCATCCACATAAGTTTTTAATAAAGCCGTAATTTGCTGATGTACCACTTCATAACCAGGAATGAGCTTCCGGATGTGTAAATCATAACCGTCTACCACATACTGGCTATTAAAATCCTTTGCCATAAGTGCCTCCCTTTACAATGCATGACCTGAATTTATTTAAGTTTAAGTGACTCATCAGGATGATGCGATTGCAAAATCTGTTGGCTCATCAGATTGTAAATATTTTTCAAATCTTCCCGTTTGGCATCATCCAGCATCTGTTGATGCATATTCAGGATATTTTGATCTCCCCGCATTGCAGGCCCGGTCTGCATCTGCTTAGGGTCATGCTGTACAGCTTTATGGGCGGTTTCCAAAATTAACGGGTAAAGCAGCGAGAAATCGACTTGCTGTGCATCGACCACCTGCTTCGCCATGTCATAACAATAATTGCTGAAATTACAGGCAAATACAGCCGCCAAATGCAGGCTTAAACGTTGCGCCGATGAATATTGATAGACTCGTGAACTTAAGCTATTTGCTAGATTGGTCAATTGCGCCAGATCATTCTGCTGGACTGCTTCCACAAACAATGGCGTGGCCTGCCAATCTACTTCTCGGGCCAGGCTAAAAGTTTGTAAAGGATAAAATACTCCGGCACGTGGATGAACCTCTGCCAGAACTTGAATATCGGTACTGCCTGAGGTATGCACAATCAAGACATCGGCTAATTGTGCATGCACCTGTTGAATGACCTCAGCAATTACTTGATCGCTCACTGCAATAATCACCAAATCCACATCTGCTTGAAGTTCTGCAATATTGACTATTGCCTGTGCAGTGACCTGACTTGCCAAAGTCTGGGCATGTTCTAAAGTCCGGCTATAGATCTGTACAATTTGATGATTTTGGCTTAAAACAGCAGCCAGATGATGCGCCACGCGTCCCGCACCAATAAAACTAATTCGCATACCTAAGTTCACGTTTTACAATTCTGTACAAGCATGCCAATAATAAAAGGACGAATCAATTCGTCCTTTTATTTAATTGCAATTCAATATGTATGGATAAGTGTACTTTTTTTAAACCGAGATAAAGTTGACCTTTCACTTATTACTGCTTATTGACACCCTGCTCATCCACTTCACGCACCACACCTGTTTCGGTATTTAATACTTCAAACTCAATACGGCGATTTTTAAATTGTCCTTCAGGCGTTGCATTATCTGCTACAGGTTGCTGTGAACCATAACCCACCGCCTGCAACTGCGCAGGATCAACGCCTTGTTTGACTAGGTAATCCACAACGGCTTGAGCACGTTTTTGCGATAATGCTTTATTCACCTCTGCATTCCCCACGGCATCTGTATGCCCTTTAACAGTTAAATGGACCTGTGGCGCGCGTTTAATCAAGGCAGAAGCCTGATCCAGAATCGATTTATTGGCATCTGGAATCTCGGCACTTGCGGTAGCAAAATTGATAATCTGCATATTCAGTGCGGTTGCAATATCCAGTGCACGAATCTGCTCTGGATTAATTTCCGCCAATGCTTGTTCTGCATTGCTATTACCGGTAGCAATGGCAGTATTGGGATCTACAACTGCTGATGCACTCTGCAGTCCAGCCGGAGTCAGTACAGTCATGTTTTTCGTTAGGGGACGAATTTGAGCTGCAAGCTGTTCAGCATCCGCCGGATGAGCAGTCTGAATGAAGAGCTGATCTCCCATCCAGGTTAATGAGACATTAGGTACACCTTTGACCAGTTTCAATACGCTTGGAATGACATCCTGATCGATAAATTCTGAATGATAACGGCTATTGTTTTCTACACCACAACCGATATTGTGATTAAAAATCTGTTTAATTTCTTGTTGTAAAATATCAATATAATTTGCATTACCGGAATAGAGCTGACATGTGATTAAATCTCCTGTCGAACCGGTACTGAGTTGCAATTTTGCCGGTTCACTACTCGCTGTTTCAGCAGGTATACCACTGGCTGGAGTACTTTCTTTTTTATCTGAACACGACTTAAAAATAAATGCCAATAGCGCAGCTAAAATAAGGAAAACAATCAAGGGAATTAAAAAACCTGATTTCTTTTTTTCCTCAATGACCTGATAAGGGTCAACGGGGGGCACTTGATGTAAAGTTTGCCCCGATGCAGTATCCATCCCTAAAGCGCTGAGGAGTGCGGGAGCCCAATGTGGCAAAGCACTGAATACTGCGGGCCAATGGCTTGCAATAAGATGGGTAATGGCACTAGGTTCGGAAGATCCAGCCTCATCTTCCAGTACTCTCAAAGTTGGTGCTATAGAACGATTGAGCGTTGATTCGATTGTTTTAGTCGGCACCGTGCCTGAAATCTGTTGCAAAAATTCCTGCTTTAAAGAGGGGTTGATGTTGAAGATATCGCCCAGTCTTGGATTTAATTGATTCTGTAAATTTATAATAAACTCGGGTTTAGATTTGAAGATAGATAACAAAATGGGGATAAAACTACTTAAGGCCTGACTTTTCTCACTCAGGTATTCGGTTTCACCCTCCAAAACCGTTGCAGACACTTTCTGCCTTAATAAATCAATCAAATCAAGATTCATGGCTTATTCCTCTTATTGTCTTTTTATCATGTCCTTTTTAGTCTATTGGTTCATTTTTTAAGCAGTGTAATGAATTGTATTATTTGAATACTATTATTTTTCAATAATAAAAAAGCCAGCCGAAGCTGACTTTTTTAAATTTTAAACACAATCTAATCGCTTAAGCCGCAAAAGTTTTAATTACTTTACCCACCACTTTTTGGTTAATCAGCGGGGTATTTTTGCCTTGAGAGATAATGCTCTCTTTGCTAACTGTCCACTCAAGTTGAGGATCTAGCAAAGCCCAGCCCGCTTCTTCAGTCCAGCGTTCTAGCATGTTTGCTACTTTTGCCGGTGCAACGGTAACTTTGTGTACCCACTCTAAAGGCTCAAACAAACCTTCATTAATCAGTTGAATGCCAAAAGGTACAAATGTATCAAATGCAGTAAAACCTGGTTGGGTTTCAGCAAATGGCGCCATTTTTGCAGAACTGCTCAGTGGTTCATGGTGAGTCGTAATCGCATCAATGATGCCATCTTTCACACCCTGACGCAACAATGCTTTATCTTGTTCAGAACGTAAAGGCGGACGTACATGTGCAAGTGAATTGAAACCATCAATCAGCTGATCGGTCAGATGTAACTGGTGCATAGCCACATCACAAGTTACTGGCAAACCTTTTTCTTTGGCGATACGAATCAGTTCTACTGAAGCACCGCAAGACAATAAGCCGAAGTGAGCACGGACTTTAGTCGCTTCAATCATCAACAAATATTTGGCAATCGCAACGGTTTCTGCCAAGGCTGGAATCATCGGCAAGCCCTGACGTGAAGCAATAAAACCTTCATGTACACAGCCATCTTTGGCAATTTGTGGTTCTTCTGCATAGAACACGACGGTCATATTCAACCCTGCAGCATATTCCAGGGTACGAATCACTACATCATCATCAGCAAACGGCGCATTGGCATTGGAAACTGCTGTACAGCCACCCTTTTTCAAGCCAGCCATATTGGCAGGTTGATTGCCTTTCAAACCTTGCGTTTGTGCACCAATCACTTGCAAATAAATGCCGCCATCCAGCATGGCTTTTTCAACTAGGCCATGAATGAGTGCGCCATTATCCTGTACGATTGGTTTTGAATCTGGTGGGGTAAATACATGCAAAATGCCATTTTCACGTGCCGCCTTACCTTCAGATTTTAAGGTCCCATGCTGTTGCTGACCCGGTTCACGCAAACGCGCACACAAATCTACCATGGTAGGCATCAGCCATTTGCCTTGCCCGTCAATGATTTCAGTGACATTAGCAGTTTCAGCAACCCGTTTGCCATTTTCAATATATACAGTCTGTACGCTGTCGGTTTTGTTGATGGGGTCCAAGGCACGTACATTTTCAATTTTTACAATACTCATGACTTTCCCTTATCCTGCAACCGCTTCTAACAAACCTTTTTCCTGCAACTGACCTTGCATTGCCAGAGCCAATACCGCCATACGTACTGCAATACCGTTGGTCACCTGATGCAGAATCACTGACTGGGTGCCATCGGCAATACTGGAATCAATTTCTACACCACGGTTCATTGGACCCGGGTGCATCACGATGCAATCCGGTTTCGCCATAGCCAGACGTTCTTTGTTCAAGCCGTACATTTTGTAAAATTCAGCTTGTGAAGATAGCGCTGGAGAATCAATACGTTCGTTTTGAATACGCAGGGTAATGATCACGTCGCAATCTTTAATGCCTTCTTCCATGTTGTTAAATAGACGAACACCTTCGCCATATTCAGCAAAACCATAAGGCAGCAAGGTATTTGGCGCAATCACACGGATATCTTTACAGCCTAAAGTTTGCAGTGCCGCAACATCTGAACGTGCTACACGTGAATGCTTGATGTCACCAATAATGGCAATGCTGATATCTTCAAAATTCTTTTTGGTTTCACGGCGAATGGTCAGCATGTCCAGCATTGCTTGTGTCGGATGTGCATGACGGCCATCACCGGCATTAATAATGGCAACATTCGGGCAGACATCTTTAGCAATAAAATGCGGCGCACCTGAAGATGAATGACGCACCACAAAAATGTCGGTTGCCATGGCTTCCAGATTCCACAAGGTGTCACGCAGGGTTTCGCCTTTAGAGGTACTAGAACGCGCAATATCAATGTTGAGCACATTGGCAGACAGACGTTTTGCTGCAGCTTCAAAAGTGGTACGAGTACGGGTAGAATTCTCGAAAAACAGGTTCATCACCGTACGACCTTCAAGAAGATTATTGGTGATCAGCTGATTTTGGTCATTAAAAAAGGACTGCGCAGTGTCCAATATTTTTGTGAGTGTTTCTTTAGAAAGACCCTCGATGGTGAGGAAATGTTTTAAGTTACCATCTTGGTTGAGTTGAATCTGGCTCGGAGTATGCAATGCCGCCAAGTGCATGAGAGATTCCTTATACGTTAAGTCAACGTATTATACAGAGTTTAAGCGATTTAAATAGTTCAGCTTGATCTTACTTGTCTAAAAAGCAGCTCGGTATTTGGAATAAAAAATATAATTCCCATTTAATTTTTCAATAACATAAATTAACCATTCAATGATTTAGCCATCTGATTTTAAAAATAAAAACAGGTAACTCAGCCTGATTCCGAGTTACCCTAGACAACTAACGTAAAGCCCCTATGTAGCGGTTTGCCCCTTGTGCACGCTCTATGTCTTCTTGAGTAGGTTCAACCGAAATTAATTCTTCATGTTGCGTGAACTGAATTTCATTTTCGGGTTCTTCATCAGTTTTTAGTCCCAGCACTTTAGTCAAACGTTCAACCAGGCGAAGTAATTCAGGGTCTTGTGTCTGTTTCGCCATTACCATCACATGTTCGGCATATTCGACATTCTCTGTAAGATAGCTTGCATCAATCACACGCCCTGATACCCGTCTTAACCGTGCATAAATAAGTGTTGCCACTGAAAAAACTTCATTTGTAATGATTACACTTTCTGACATTTGTCATTCCCATCTCTAAAAAAAGAAAGTGAGGCATCAAGTGCTCTCCTTGATCAAGCAGCCTCACTAGGCTATGCAGCAATATTTGTACCAATATAAAAAAAGCTCACATGATTCAACATATGAGCTCTCTTAAAATGATGTTTTTATTATATTTTAGAATAGGCTAAAACTTACATGACCTTCGTCAAAAACTTTTTTATTGGCATTATTTTCCTTAGAAAGACGAATCTGTTGATCTTCTCCATTTATAAGTTCACGATCATCTTGTAAGTCTAAAAGCGCTCGCAAACGCTCCACATAGCTTGCAAGCTCTGGATCCTTTGTCTCAAGTGCAAGTGTGACCACATGATGTGCATAGGAACGATCCTGCATTAGACCTCTTGCGAAAGTCAAAACCACCTCAATCTAAGTTTCATGAGATATTAGAACTTAAACCGTTTTTCAGATTCTGAATTTAAACGCTTGGTTGGCGTACCTCGACCAGTTTTTACCGAAATGGTAGAGGTTTTAGAAAAAGCAGAATCACTCAAAAAGAAATCAGGTCGTCCTCA